>JACRIP010000193.1 GCA_016220045.1 Planctomycetota bacterium | reverse complement strand
CTCTGTGTCTCTGTGGTTCCGTTCGCGTCCCGCAGCGGCGGTCAGGCATTCGCATCGTCGGCGCGGCCCGACACGCTGCCGCTTCGCCGCGCCGCTCTGCGCGCTCCCGGGTCGCGCGCCGCCACGAATTCAAGCACGCGTCGCCCGCAGGGGTCAAGACAATTGGCCTTGACGCTCCTCACCCCCCCTCTATAATGACCGGTTCCCCGCCCGTCCCCTCGCCGGAGCCCCATCCATGCGCCGTTCCCTGCCGCTCCTCCTCGCTCTCCTGCTCGCCGCCTGGCCCCTCTGCGCACCCGCCGCCGCCGACCCGGCCGAACCCGGCACGCCGACCGACCCGCCCGTCGAGTCCGCTCCCCAACCCGCCGCCGAAGCCGATCCGCCCGCCCCCGCTTTGCACGACGCGCTCGTCGCCGGCCGCTACGACGAGGCCGACAACGGCCTCACCGACTTCCTGCGCAAGAACCCGAATTCGGTCGAAGCCCGCCTCCTGCTCGCCCGCGCCGAAAGCGAGCGCGGCCGCCTCGACGCCGCCGAAAGCCAGCTCGGGAAAGTCCTGGAGCTCGACCCCGCCTGCGCCGCCGCCCTCTGCCTGCGCGGCGAAATCCGCATCGCCCGCGGCCGACCCGACGACGGCGAACGCGACCTCGCCGCCGCCCTCGCCAAGGAACCCGACCACCTCCGCGCCCGCTACGCCCGCGCCCGCCTCCACCTCGACCTCGGCCTGCGCGACCAGGCGGTCAAGGAACTCGAGTTCTTCTTCGATTACTACGACGCCAACGAGTCCCCGAAGAGCGAAGACCTGCTCTGGATCGCCCGCGCCGTCTGGCTCTACGGCGTGCGCAAGGGCGATAAGGTCAATGCCCAAAAGGTCGTCTCCGACCTCCTCCCCGCCGCCGTCAAGCTCGACCGCGCCAACGCCTGGGCCTTCGCCTTCTGGGGCGCCTGCTACCTCGAGAAATACGACTTCGCCGAAGCCGTCAAGTGCTTCGACGACGCCCTCAAGATCAACCCCAACCTCGCCTACGCCCACTACGGACGCGCCGCCGCCCTCGCCGAGAAGAACGACCGCGACGCCGCCGACCGCGCCCTCGCCCGCGCCCTCGCCATCGACCCCGTCCTCGTCGACGCGCTCGTCCTCTCCGCCGCCTTCAAGATGCAGCGCCGCGACTACGAGGAGGCCGTCGCCCTCTGCGAAAAGGCGCTTAAGGTGAATCCCCGCTCCCTCCCCGCCCTCGGCCACCTCGCCGCCTGCCACTGGCTCCTCGGCGAGAAACCGGACTTCGCCGAGGTCGAGAAGCGCGCCCTCGCCGTCCAGCCCGCGCCCGCCGAGTTCTACTACCTCGTCGGCGACCAGATTTCCGGCAAGCTCCTCTTCGTCGAGGGCCAGGACTTCTTCAAGAAGGCCGTCGCCTGCGACCCCAACTACTGGGCCGCCCAGATCGGACTCGGCCTCAACCACCTCCGCCTCGCCGAAGAGGCCGAGGGCAAACGCATCCTCGAAAAGGCCTTCGAGCGCGACCCCTTCCACGTCTGGACGCGCAACACGCTCAAGGTCCTCGACGCGCTCGAGACCGAGTTCACCACCCTCTCCTCCCCCCACTTCACCTTCAAGCTCAACAACTCCGAGAAAGACCTGATCGAGCCCTACGCCCGCGACTTCGCCGAGGAATGCTTCGCCACGCTCGCGAAGCGCTACGGGTTCAAGCCCGAGACGCCGATCCTGCTCGAGATGTACCCGCAGCACGCCGACCTCTCGGTGCGCACCTTCGGCCTCGGCGGCCTGGGCATCCTCGGCGCCTGCTTCGGCAAGCTCGTCGTCCTCGACTCGCCCAAGGCCCAGGAGGTCATGGGCCCGTTCAACTGGGCATCGGTCCTCTGGCACGAGCTCGCCCACGTCTTCCACCTCCAGCTCTCCAACTACAAGGTCCCGCGCTGGTTCACCGAGGGGCTCGCCACCTACGAGGAGAAGCTCGCCCGGCCCGGCTGGGACCGCGAGATGGAGATCGACATTTCGCACGCCTATCATGCCGGCGCGCTCCCCCCGATCGCCGCTCTCGATAAGGGGTCTACCGGGCCCGCCGGCGACCTCGTGTCCTACTACTACTACGGCTGCCTGATCTCGGAATACATTCACACGAAGTACGGCTTCGAGAAGCTCGTCGCCATTCTCAAGCTCTACGGCGAGGGCAAGAAGACGCCGGAGGTCTTCCGCGCGGCGCTCGGGGTAAACCCCGATGAGTTCGACGCGACGATGCAGGAGTACGTGAAGACCTTCCTCAAGGATGTCCGGCTGCGCAAGCCGTTCAGCAAGGAGGAGGGTCAGTCGCTGGCGGAGGAGGTGGAGGGCGGCTCGACCGACGGCGATACGCTGGCGCGCTTCGCCCAGCTCCTGATCGCGCAGGAAAAGTACTCGGACGCCCAGCAGTACGCGATGCGCGCGCTGGAACACGAGCCGGACTGCGCCGAGGCCTACGTCGCGCTCGGCGACCTCTACGGCGAGAAGCGTCCGCCGCGGGCGAAGAAGGCGATCGAGAACTACGAGAAGGCGATCGAGCGCGGCAACGCCGATTTTCAGACGCGGATGAGGCTTGCGGGCGCGCTGGCCGGCGAGGAACGGATCGACGAGGCGATCGCGCGCTTCGAGGAGGCGAAGAAGCTGTTTCCGAAGTGCGCGGTGAAGGACCAGAACCCGTATTCCGCGCTGATCAAGCTCTACGAGAAGAAGCAGGACGGGGCGGCGATGCTGCGCGAAATGGAGGCGCTGGCGGCGATCGACCAGGGCGATTTCCCGCTGCGCATGAAGCTGGCGAAGGAGTACCGCGGGGCCGGGCGCACGGACGACCTGATCCGGGTGCTCACCGAGGCGATCTTCATCCAGCCGGTGGACGTCAAGCTGCATGCGCACCTGGGCGGGGCGCTCAAGGAGAAGGGCCGGCTGGACGAGGCCTGTCGCGAATTCGAGATGACGGTGATCCTGCTCGGGCGCGTGAACAAGGAGGGCAAGGCGGATGCGCTGGTTGGGGACTATCTGTGCGAGGCGGCGGCGATCCGGCTGGAGCAGGGTCGGCGCGAGGAGGCGGCGAAATTGATCGAGGACGCGCTTACGGTATTCCCCGGACATGAGAAGGCGCAGAAGCTGCGCGGGCAATTGGACGACAAGGACAAACGGGACGACAAGAACAAGAGGTAGACCGATCCTGACCCCCTGCGGGGGCGGGCTTTGCTGGAAGAGGAGAGGACCATGCGTACGGGATTCGGGACTGCGGCGGTCGCGGCGGCGATGCTCCTGGGGTTGACGGCGGGCGGGATCATGGCCGACCCGGCGAAGGCAGACGCGAAGGTCGACGCCAAGAAGGTGCTGGAGGAGGGGATCAAGAACGCCGGGATGGCGGCCGGTTATCACTTCACGCTGAAGGTGGACAACAAAGCCTTGCAGGGCCAGGGCAGCCTCGACGCCAGCGGGGTCTTCAAGAAGCCGGACGTGGTGTCGATGAAGGATGGCAAGCTGGGCGACGTGGTCATGAAGGGCAAGAAGGGACTGGTGAAGCGTGCGGGCGAGGCCGGGTGGAAGACGCCGGAGCAGGCGCTGGGCCCGATGGGGGCGATGGTTTTCCAGGTCTTCCCGACCCCGAACGACGTGCTGGCGGATCTGCGCGCGTTTGCGAGCGGCGCCGAGGCCAAGGGCGAGGAGAGCGCGGGCGGCGTGGACTGCACGCTGATCGAGATGAACGCCACGCCGGAGCAGATCAAGGCGTACGTGACCAAGCAGCTCGGGCGGCTGGGCCCGATGGGCGGGATGGTCCGGCCGGATGCGTTCGACCTGAAGGCGGCGAAGCTCAGCTACAAGGTGTGGGTCGGCAAGGAAGACAAGCGGGTGCACAAGGTGCTGAACTCGGCGCAGATTCCGCCCGGGAAGCAGGCCGGCGGCAACGCGAAGAATCCGTTCGGCTCGATCAGCCTCGACTCGGAAACGGCGGTCGAGTACACGGACTTCGACAAGGATCTCGACGTCAAGTTCGATGACGAGGTCAAGCAGAAGCTCGGCGTGAAGTAGTCGGAGCCCCCCATGGCGGAGCGGCCGGAGGAATGCGGACGAGACGGCCGCGTCGGGTCCGCCGCCGACCCCGCGCCGCCTGCTGCCCCCTCCCCCGCCGCAGCGGGTCGGTCCGCATCACCCTCATCCTCCGCCCACGCACCGTCCCCCTCCCCCGCCGCAGCGGGGGAGGGCTGGGGAGAGGGTAGGTCCGCATCACCCACGCGCTCCGCCACCCCCCTCGCCCCCACCCTCTTCGGCTCCGCGCGCCGCTTCGGTTGCCTCCTCTTCCTCTGTGCCCTCCTCCTCCGCCTCGGGGCGGTCCTCGCCCTCGATCCGGGCGGCGTGCGTTTCCCGGACTCGCGCCAGTACCTGGAAATGGTCCGCAATTTCGACGCGGGCCGGGGCATGGTCTTCGAGGAGGAGCGGTGCGGCCGCGTGCCGGGCTATCCCTTCCTGCTCTGGCTTCTGGAACGCGGTGGCGCCGATCCGGTGGTCGCGGCCAAGCTGCTGCAGGCGTTCCTCGGCGCGGCGGTCCTGCTCCTGTTCTGGGATCTGGGCCGGCGCGCCTTCGGCGAAACGGCGGGCCGCCTGGGCGCCCTGCTCGTCGCCGTGGACCCCTTCCAGATCTTCTTCACCACTCTGCTCCTCACCGAGTCCCTGCTCGCGGATCTGCTGGTGCTCGAGCTCTATCTGGTCGTGGGCGCCCTGGCGGCTGCGTCGTCGCGGCGTGCCGTCCTGCTCGCGGCGGGCGCCGGCGCGGTCAACGGGCTGGCCTGCCTGGTTCACCCGACCCAGCTCGCCTTCTTCGGGTTCCTCCTGCCCTGCGTCGTGCTCGCCGCGGCACCTGGTCGCCGCCGCTTTGCCTTCGCCGGCTGGCTGCTCTTCGCCCTCGCCACCGCCGTCGTCATCCTGCCCTGGACGGTGCGCAACTACCGCGTTTCCGATGGTGCCTTCGTGCCGCTCACGGCGCGCGCCGGCGCCGCGCTGTACGAAGCCTTCTGCCCCGAGGCGGACGGCGGGCCGGTGAAGGACCGGATCGTCTGGCCGTCCGGGCTGGCGGGTCTCGACGAGGTTGGGCGCGACCGCTTCTTGCGCGGCGAGACCGCGCGCCTGATCGCCGCGGACCCGGGCCGCGCGCTCGGGCTCGCCCTGCGCAAGCTCGCGCGCTTCTGGAACCCGGTGCCGAACGACGCGGAGTTCCGCACGCCGTTCTATTGCACGGTCTCGCTGGCGTACATGCTTCCCCTGATCATCGGAGGGGTCGCCGGCCTGGCCGCCTGCGGACGCGACCTCCCGCGCCGCGCCCTCCTCCTCAGCCCCCTCCTCTACTCCTCCGCCTTCAGCCTCTTTTTCGTCGGCTCCCTCCGCTTCCGCACGCCGGTTCTACCGTTTCTCGCGCCGTTTGCCGGATACGGACTATACCGTATTATCGCCGCCATCCGACGGCCCGGCGCCGGGTAACCCCGCGCGCGCGCCGGCATCGGCCTCCCGGCTGGTTTGTGGTCCCGCCTGGGGAGGCGGTCGCAAACGGCAACGATCAGTGGCCCTTCGGTGCAGG
>JACRIP010000192.1 GCA_016220045.1 Planctomycetota bacterium | reverse complement strand
GGGCCAAGCACCGTAGATCGGCCATCCGGCTCGTTTGTAGTTCCGCCTTCAGGCGGAACGATGGGCCAATTGCGCTCCGTCTTCGGCGTACGCTCCGCCTGAAGGCGGAACTACGAACGGACGGGCCTTGCGAGCAGCATTCCTCGGCATGGCGACCCTGCTTGCCCGATCGGGATTAGCGTTGTAGTGCTGGGCGTAGGGGCGGACCCCTGTGTCCGCCCCGGGGTAGCCGGGCCCGCCCGTCTTGCGGCAGCCTCCAAAGCCGGCGCTCACACGGGGCACCGTCCACCGTCCTCGGTCACCGGCCACAGACCACAGACCACCGGCCACAGACCACCGGCCACAGCCCACCCGCCACCGATCACCGCCTCCGCCGGCAGGCCACGGTCACCGCCTCCGCATGCGCGCACGCCGCCGCCAGCGCCCAGCGCTTCTGCGCCGCCGTCGCCTCGTCGAAGGACAGCGTGTGCGCCGCATACCGCAAGAGCGCAACCTCCATCTGCAGCGGCTCCCGGTCCGTGCGGCACAGGACCGCGACGATCCCCCGCAGCGTCCGCAACGTGTCCCACGCCCGCACCATCGGCGCGCTCGTCACTCCCTCCGGCACCTCCCCGAGCACCGTCCGCAGGTCCTCCACCCGCGCCAGCGCCCGCGTGATCGCCAGCCCCTCTTCTAGCGCCGCCTCGTCGGCCACCGGCGTGAAGAGGTAGCACAGATCGTTCTCCAGCTTCGCCAGATCCCGCAATACATGACCCCGCTGCGTGTGGAAGAAGTCGATCACCCACACGTTCTCCCGCGCATCCACCAGGATGTTCGCCCCGTTCAGGTCTCCGTGCACGTAGGAGACGAACCGGAATTCTCCCGCCCCCGGCCCCGCGCGCTCCAGCAGCCCCGCCAGTTCCGTCTCGTAGAAGCGACATACATTCTGCACCTCGAAGCTGCCGTCGCGCCCGAACCGGAGCCGCTCCCGCCCCGCCGCCTCCGCCCCCACCACCCCTTCCACCTTGCGCCGCACGCTCGGCGCGAACTTCGGGGAAAAACCGTAGTGATCGAGCAGCGGCAGCCGCTCCCATTGCGCTGCGCCGTAGACCCGCCCCAGGATCTCCTCGAAGACCGTGCGCAGGATGGCGTCGATCCGGGCCTGCGCGCAGCCGCCCTCGAAAAGCGATTTCAGCGACCGGACCTGACCCTGGCCCATCGCGGCGTACGCGTACTTGATCCCCGCTCTCCGCCCGAGATCCGCGAACCCGCGCACGTTCGGCGCGTTGTTCCCGAGCACCGCCTCCACGCGCTCGAAGGCCACCCGTTCCTTCCCGACCAGTTCGCGCGGTCCCAGTTTGGCCACCGAGGGCGCCTGCTCGTGCCCGACCGCGTCCCGGCTGGCGACCCGGAAGACCGACGCCCCGCTGAAGCCGCCCGACAGCGGCTGCAGTTCGACTCGGGAACTGTCCCGATACAGGTAGCCGAGCAGGTCCAGGTCCTCCTCCGCGATCGGCGGGTGCCCTTCCGGCACCTCGATCCGCGGGCCGAAGCCGAACGGCAGCGGCGGCGGCCGGATCGCCTGCCCGCCCGGCAGCAGCCACTCCACGAAATCCCCTACCGTGTCGAAACAGCGTACCCCCAGGATCTTCTGCACCTGCTCCAGCGCGATGAAGTGCTGGGTACGCGAGGCGCTGGCCGTCAACGCGCTGCACGTCGCCAGCTCGTCGATCCGCCCGCGCGCCTTCAGGTCGTAGAGCAGGAAGGAAACCTTCGCCTCGGTCCAGACCCCGACCACGCCCACCCGCAGCGGACTGTCGCCCCCGGCGCCGCGCAGTTCCTCGATCCGCCGCAAGAGGTCCGTGTCCTCGAAATCGCTGAGCGCGATCGAGTCCAGCGTCTGCTCGTTCGCCCGCCCCATCCGCCCCTCGTCCAACCCGAGGACGAGAGCGGCGCCCGGCGTGCCCGCCAGGCAGTGCGGGCCGAACCGCGCCAGGTGGTCCCGCTGACGCGCGTCCGCCGGGTCGTGCGCGTCGCGGATGTGCAGGATCGACAGCCCCTCCGCCGCCTGCTCCCGCGCCCAGTTCATGAGCTGAGCGACCGGTCCGCCCCGCGGGTCATGGCCCAGCAGCCGTTGCGCCTCCTCCCACCCCACGTGCAGCTTGTTCGGCAGCGGGTCGTGCGGCGCGAGCGGCCCCACGAAGTCGTTCTGCAGGCACTGGGTGATCAACAGCGCGCGCGCCATCGGCTCTCGTGTCCTCTCAGTCACCGAACGGGTCGCTACGGTACATTGCCACCGCGTTCCCCCGCCAGTCCGCCAGGAACTCCTCGATCCGCTTCGGCGTGAACCCCATCAGCGGGTCGCCTACCCAGACCAGCGTTCCGCTCGCTTCCTCCTCCACCTTCAACACCGTCACGATGTGATCGACCAGCGTGTCGTACTTCACGTCCACCACCACCGGTTTGCGCACGCGCCGCAGCCCCGACTCGTCGAGCCGCAACAGCTTGACCCGCCACGCGGTGCCGGCCAGCTTGCGCCGCAGCCCGAAGGCCAGCCGCAGCGTGGTCACCCCCTTCTCCCGCGAGGTCAGGCACAGCTTCGCCATTTCGGCCTCGGTGGACGCGATGCCGTTGGCGCGCAACTGCGACACCAGCGCCGCCGCGCCGCAGGTCCAGTCCGTCGTCTGCCGGCAGACGACCTCGCGCACGAACGTCGCCTCGCGCGTCACGCCCGGGTCGCCGAGCACCCACGCCCCGCTGAGGCCGGTCTGAATCCCCAGTACGACCGCCAGCAGGGCGAGCCCGCGCTGCGCGAAGCGACTGGGCACGAGCGCGGCCGCCGCGCCCAGCAGGAAGCCGGACGGCGGCGCCAGCCCGGTCAGCTCGAAGTACACGAAGTCCGCGGGCAGCCAGGCGTCCATCAGGTCCGGCCGCCACGTCAGCAGGTACTGGCCGGTCATGGCGCCTGCCACCGCCAGGGCCGCGCCGAGCACGCCGCGCCGCGGCAGCCGGCGCGCCGCCAGCCAGCCGGCCGCGAACAGGGCGGGGACCAGCACCACCTGCAGGGCCATCCAGACGATACCCATCGGCCTCGCTTTCGCCGGCGCATGCGCCTCCGCGCGCCCGCACCTCGGGTGGCCGGCGCCACACGACGGCCCCCGGAGACCGTGATCGGCGACCGGGCGCGTTCGTCGTACCGGGCTTCAGCCCGGGTTCGTTGCCGGCCTTCCCCCTTCGCCCTCAGGGCTACGGGGGACGTGTCAGGCCGGCTGCCCGCGGCGTCCGCGCCCGTGCCGCTTCCTGAGCTACGGCAGATTCCCCAGTATCCGTTTGCGCAGGCAACCCGGGTCGAGCCCGCCGCTCCCCAGGAGCTGCGCCACCTCCTCCGCGGTGTGCCGCTGCCCGGTCGCCCACAGGTCCTTGAGGAACTTGCCCGCGGCCGGATTCAGGAACCAGTCCTCCCCGTGGTGCGCAATCAGGTAGTCCGCGATCTGCGCCTCGAGCATCCAGGCGCGCAGGTAGCGCGCGCTGGAGAAGTGCCGGTCCAGGTCGTAGAGGTAGCCCTCGGGCGGGTACCGCACTCCGGTCGCGATGCTCAGGAGTTCGGCGTAGGTCTCGGGCGCGCCCGCCGGGTCCTTGCTCCGGTGCAGCGCGAGTTCGTAGCGCAGCTTCGCGCCGTAGCGCCGGACCTGGTGCAGCTCCCGCAGCCAGCCCTCGCGCAGCAGCTCCCGCGGGGCCGGATGGCCGATCACGCGCGTCAGGAAGACCCCCGATAGGAGCAGATGGTCGAAGGTCATCGCCAGCGCCTCGGTCGTGGAGTTGTCGCCCAGGTAGCGGAACTCCATCGGCAGCTCCGGCCGCGCGTAGGCGAAGTGGAGGGCATGCCCGAGCTCGTGCAAGAGCGACCGATAGTCGTCGATCCCGCCGGTCGGCGCCAGGGAAAGGTAGATCTCGTCGGGGACGCTGACCGGGGCGCAGAAGGCGCGCGGGCTCTTGTTCGGCCGCGGCTCGACGTCGAGACGCACCCGCCCCCCGGCCCGCGGATCGATGCCCAGCCGTTCCAGGAAGCCCGCGATCGACGGCAGGAGCTTCGTCGCCGGGAAGTGGGCGTCATGGCGGTGCCCCGAGAAGAGCCAGGCCAGGTCGTGGCGCGCCGCGCGCCGGAGCGGCAAGTCCAGCTCGTGCCGCAGGCTCCAGGTCAGGTGCTCCTTGTAGGCGTCCCCGCTCTCCTTCTCGAAGCGCGCCAGTTCCTCTCCCAGCGCCCCAAGCCCGATCCCCGACAGGCGCTCGACGAGCGCGAGGTAGCCCTGCTCCTCGACCGCCTGTGCGCGGTCGTGGAGGCGGACGTGCAGCTCCTCCCGCCGCGCGTTTCCCTCCGCCGTGGCGCGCACCAGCGCCTCCTCCAGCGCCGCGCGCTTCGCCCGGTCGCGCTCGTTCCCGCGCAGCCCCCAGGCGGCGCGGAAGGAGGCGCTGCCCCCGTCCGGCAGGGCGATCCGCGCCGCCGCCTCGGCAGTCGAGATCGCGTCGTGCGTTTCCGTCAGCCCGGCGTCGATCCAGGCGAGCGTCACCGCCTCCAGCAGGAACCGGAGCCGGCGCGCCTCCTCGGGCGGCTGTTCGCGCCCCAGCGCGTGCCGCAGTTCGCGCTCCGAGTCGCGATCGTGCGCCGCCGGCCAGCCCGCGTAGATCGCCCCGCTCTCGCACTGGGCCTTGCGCCCCGAGAGCGTCAGGCTCTCCGCGCGCGCCAGGTCGCGCGTCAGACCCTCGACATGGCGCCGGATCGTCTCGATGATCCGGCTCGGCTTGACGTCGTCGAACATTCCTGTCCTCGCTTCGGTGGCTGCCGTGTGCGCGGCGGCTACTCACTCGCGCCCGGATCCCCGCCCAGGAGCCGTCGCAGCGCCGCCAGCCCGCGCCGCCCGGCCTCCACCGGCGCATCCGCGCAGGTGTAGAGCTCCAGCGTCAGGAACCCGCCGTAGCCGGTCTCCGCGAGCGCGCGCCGCACTGCCGCGAAATCCAGGTCGCCGTCGCCCGGCACCAGGTGGTGGTGCACCCGGCCGCGGATGTCCTCCACGTGCATGTTCCAGGTCCGGCCCGCGAACCGCCGGATCGCCGCCTCCGGCGCATCCCCGACCACCTGCGCGTGCCCGAGGTCGAGGTTCGCGCCCAGCTCCGGCGCGGCGGCCGCGGCCAGCACCTGCGCCAGCGTCTCCGCCGTGCCCACCACGAAATCCGGCTCGTACTCGATGCCGACTCTGAGCCCAAGCGCTCGGGCGCGCTCCAGGATCGGCGGCAGCGCGTCCAGAAACAACCGCCGCGCCACGCCCGCGTCGGCGCCCGCGGGCAACGGGCCCGAGGTGATGCTCGCGGCGGCAGCGCCGAGCTCGCCCGCGCACTCCAGCGCCTGCACCACGTACTGCAGCCGCGCCGCGCGCCGCGCCCCGTCGGCCTCCACCAGCGTCGGGCCCGGCCCGTCGCCCGCGGTCGCGCCGTCGAGCACGCGCGCCGTGTTGATGTTCACGTTCGAGATCGCCAGCCCGGCCGCGCGCACCCGCGCCCCCAGGGCCCGCGCCGCCGCGGCGTCGGTCTGCCCCGGCACCAGGTGCGGCGCGTCGGCCAGCACCTCGATGCCGGCGAACCCCAGGCGGGCGATCGCGTCGATCGCCGCGCCGAGATCGGTGCGGGTGAACGCGTTGGTACTGTAGGCGAAGCGCGGCAGCATGCGGGGATTGTAGCGGCGCGCCCGGTCAGCGGCAAGATTCATCCCCGCCGATAATCCTTGCCCCGCGTTCGCGGCCCTCTAGAATGGGCCGCGCTCCGTTCACTCCGCACCTCCTCCGCGTGAGGCTTCCTGCATGGACGCTGCCAAGCTCATCTCCGTCGCCCAGGGCCAGGCGCCCGCCGACCTGCTGCTCAAGAATGCCCGCATCGTCAACGTCCTCTCCGCCGATGTCCACCCCGGCGACATCGCCATCCTCGGCGAGCGCATCGTCGGCATCGGCGACTACGAGGCCCGCCGCGTCATCGACCTCCAGGGCGCCTACGTCAGCCCCGGTTTCATCGACGGCCACATGCACCTCGAGAGCACCATGCTCACGGTCGCGGAATTCGCCAAGGCCGTGGTCCCGCTCGGCACGACCTCGGTCGTCATCGATCCCCACGAGATCGCCAACGTCATGGGCATGGACGGTCTGCGCTGGGTCTTCGACTCGTGCAAGTACATGCCGATCAACCTCTACCTGATGCTCCCCTCCTGTGTTCCCTGTAGCGACATGGAAACCGCGGGCTCGCGCCTGGAGAGCTACCACCTGGAGCAGTATTTCGGCAGCAAGTGGGTGCTCGGCCTGGCGGAGATGATGAACTACCCGGGCGTGCTCGCCAAGGACAAGGGCGTGCTCAAGAAGCTGGAGCTCGGCGCCGGCAAGATCATCGACGGTCATGCGCCCGGGCTGTCCGGCAAGGGTCTTTGCGCCTACGTCGCCGCCGGCATCCGCTCCGATCACGAGTGCACCACGCTGGCCGAAGCCCGCGAGAAGCTCCGGCTCGGCGTCCACATCATGATCCGCGAGGGCAGCACGGCGAAAAACCTCGCCACCCTCCTCCCGCTCGTGACTCCGGAAAACGCCCGCCGCTTCTCGCTCGTCACCGACGACCGTCATCCGCTCGACCTCGCCGAGGACGGCCACATCAACGGCGTGGTCCGCAGCGCCATCCGGCTCGGCCTGCCCCCGGTCACCGCCATCCAGATGGTGACGCTCAATACGGCGAACTACTTCCACATGAAGGACCTGGGCGCCATCGCCCCCGGCTGCTACGCCGACCTCACGATCTTCGACAACTTCCGCAACCTGCGCATCCTGAAGGTGCTCAAGCGCGGCGAAATGGTCTACGCCGACGGCAAGCTTGCGCGCTTCAAGGGTCTCCAGGTCGGCGTGCTGCGTTCCTCGGTCAATGTGCGCGACCTGACGCGCGAGCGGTTCCAGGTGCCCGCCGCCGGCCGCCGCATCAAGGTCATCGAGGTCGTGCCCGGCCAGATCGTCACGCGCAAGCGCATCGAACCCGCTCCGATCGTCGACGGGCACGCCGTCGCCGACCCGGCGCGCGATCTGCTGAAAATCGCGGGGGTCGAACGCCACCAGGCGACCGGCAACGTCGGACTCGGGTTCGTGCGCGGCTTCGGCCTGCGCGCCGGCGCGGTCGCCTCCTCGGTCGCCCACGACTCGCACAACATCATCGTGGTCGGCGCGCACGACGAGGACATGTACCTCGCCGCGCAGGAGATCGTGCGCATGCAGGGCGGCCTGGTCGCGGTCGCCGGCGGCCGCGTGCTCAAGACCGTCCCCTTGCCCATCGCCGGGCTGATGAGCGATCGGCCGATCGGCGAGGTCGTGCGCGACCTCAAGGAACTCCACCACCACATCCGCCGCCTCGGGTGTACCCTGCACGACGCCTTCATGACCATGTCCTTCCTCGCGCTGCCCGTCATCCCCGAACTCAAACTCACCGACAAGGGGCTCGTGGACGTGGGCGAGTTCCGCATCGTGCCGCTCTTCTCCTAGTGTCCTGTCTACGCTCATTGCCGCGGTGCCACGCGGAGGTAGGGGCGGACCCCCGAGTACGCCCTGCCGCCGCAACCGGGCTTGGCAGGCGGGGCGGACACGGGGGTCCGCCCCTACGCCAACCAGGGGGATTAGCGTAGACAGGAGACCCGTCGCGCCCTCCCCTCGCCCGCTCCCCGCGGCTGGACACCCGCCGTCCTCTTCCCGCCTTCCCCGGTCCCCGCCCGGCCTTCCCGAATCCCGGACGCTATCGCAACGCTCAGGGTCTCATCGAGTTGCGACACGCGAGTTTCTCGCCCGCGCACGGCACACGAGATGCGTTCTCCCCTTTCAACACAGCGTTTGAAACCGCTCACCCGGACCCCCCACGCTCCCTACGGGGAGAGGAGGATGCCATGAGAACCCTGACGCATCTGACCGGAGCACTCGCCCTGGCCGCCGCCCTGGTCGCGACCCCCGCGCTCGCGCGCGCCGACCACTTCCGCCCCCAGCCGCCCCCACCCCCGGTCCTCTCCAGCATCAGCCTCTTCCATGAGCACGACGGCGCCCATCATCCCATCGGCAGCGAGCTGATCCCGCTCAACACCGCCGGCACCGGCGCCAATAATCACATGACTTTCGAAGTCCGCGGCGCCGATCAGTGGGGCCGCCCGCTGAGCGCCTTCGAGTTCCACCCCGTGCTGGTGTTCCCCGGCGGCAATCAGCTCGCCTGGATCGAAGCCCTGGGCAACAACCACTTCCGCCTCTGGGCCGGCAATTGCGAAGTCTGGAACGCGCCGCTGACCATCCGCTCCCTGGAGAACCCGGCCCTCTGCGCCACGCTCCTCGTCACCCTGCAGCACGGCTGGCGCACCCAGTCGGTCCACCCGCATGACTCAGGGTATGTCCCGACCTACACGCCTCCCGTCCGCGTGATCCTTCCGACCTCGGTCGCCCCGACCTGCGCCCCGCCGGCCCCCACCCCGACCCGCGTGGTCTACCCGCGTCAGCGGCGCCATCACTCGCCCGGCTTCTTCTTCGGGCTCGACTCCGACGGCGACTTCCGCTTCGGCTTCGACCTCCGCGACCGCCACTAGCCCGGCGGCCCCGCCCCGCCCCCCGCGTCGTGGCCGATCCTTCCCGGGTCGGCCACGATTTTTTTCTGCCCGCCGGCCGCCGCGCCTCCCCCCCCGCCCTCCCCCCTCCCACGCTTTTCACTTGTGCTTTCGCCGCCGCCCGCTACAATTGGAATTGAAACTCAGTTTCAATTACACCGCGCGCGAGGAGGAAGTCGACGATGCCGTATGCCATGAAAAGTCGCCGGCCATGGATGGGGTTGGTGGCGTTGGTTCTGGGAGCGGTTGCGGTCGCCCCGGCGTGGGGCGATCCCGCGCCCGCCGGCCCGGCCGATCCGCGCGCGGCGGCGCCGGCCCCAGAGGAACAGCTCAGCGCCGAGCTCGCCGCGCTGCGCGCTGACCTCGCCTCCCTGCGGGCCGACGTCCAGGAGCTGCGCGCGCAGCAGCCGGCGGCGGGCCGCGCCGCCGCCGCACCCGCCG
>JACRIP010000196.1 GCA_016220045.1 Planctomycetota bacterium | reverse complement strand
GGGCCCGAACTCCCTGAAATGCAAGCCCCCACTATAGTCCGGGGCCGGGCGAAAGTCAACCGGGGGTTGCTCCCGGGCTGCATGTCCGTAGCTGCGCAGTTCGCGTAGGGGCGCGTCGCGACGCGCCCCTACGGCCAGGTCCTGAGAACGAGGGTGCGGCTAGGGTCCTGTCAACATCGATTCTTCCGGTCGGCGTAGGGGCGCCTCGTGAGGCGCCCCGAGGGGCCACGAATCGAACGATCCCAAGCAACGACGTTGACAGGACACTAGGTGCACGTACGGACCTGCGCCCGTGCTCCCGGCGTCGCCGCCCGCCCGCCGGCGCGCGCCAGGAAATCGAGAAAGGGCGCGTATTCGTAGTCCAGCTCCAGGCGGTCGGCGAGCTCCCGGATGCGGCGGTGGTGGCGTTCGTAGATCTCCGGTGCCTGGGCGGCGTAGCGCGGATCGCAGAAGTAGACGCGGCACCCGAGCGGCCGGACCGCGTGCTCCGAGCAGCGGCGTTCGAGCCAGAACGGGCAGAGCTTGCCCGCGTCCCGCACCCGCGCGAGATCAATGAAACACCCGAGGTAGAGGACTTCGAGACTGCTGGCGTAGAGCACGTAGTCCATGGTCGCGAAGTCGCAGCAGACGCCGCGCAGGATGCAGACGGGCCCGGCGCGCGCGACGTCCTCGGCCAGCTCCCGGTAGATCCGCTCCATGCCCTCGAGGAGGGCGCCACGGGTCGCGGGCGGAAGGCCGGCGGGGGTGTAGGCGGGAATCGGGGGCGGAGTCGGGGTCGGAGTCGGGGTCGGCATGACGGCGACCGCCAGGCAAGGGGCGTGGAGCAACGGCGGAGGAGCGGGCGGGCAGCCCCCGCCTCACGGCGCGGCCAGCGCGGCCTTCTGCATCTCCAGGATCTGCCCGATCCCCTGCCCAGCCAGGTCGAGCATGGCATTGAGTCGCTCGCGCGCGAAGGTCCGCCCTTCCGCGGTACCTTGGACTTCGACGAATTCGCCCGCGCCCGTCATCACCACGTTCATGTCCACTTCGGCCAGCGCGTCCTCGACGTAGGTGAGATCGGCGAGCGGAACGCCCTTGACCAGTCCGACGCTGACCGCCGCCACGGCGGAGCGGAGCGGCGAGCGCACGATGCGGCGCTCGCGCAGCATGAAGTTGGTGCAATCGGCGAGGGCGACGTAGGCGGCGGAAATGGCGGCGGTGCGCGTGCCGCCGTCGGCCTGCAGCACGTCGCAATCCACCCAGAGCGTGCGTTCGCCCAGGAGCTCGGTGTCGACCACGGCGCGCAGCGCGCGGCCGATGAGGCGCTGGATCTCGACGCTCCGCCCGTCCACCTTGCCCGCGCGGTCCCGGGACTTGCGCTGCGCCGTCGAGCCCGGCAACATCGAGTATTCGGCGGTGATCCAGCCTTTCCCCGAGTCGCGCAGATGCGCCGGCACCTCCTCGTCGATGCTCACGGTGACCAGGACCCGCGTCTCCCCCGACTCGTAGAGCACGGAGCCGGGGGCGAACTTGGTGTACTTCCGGGTGATCTTGATCGGGCGCACCTGCTCGGGCGCGCGGCCATCGGAGCGGACGGGCACAATCTCCTCCGTTCAGGCAATGACCAGCTCCGCTTCCGGATAGGTGGCGGCGGCCGCGCGCGTGCGAGCCTCGCCGGGCTGCGAACAGGCCTGCAACCGGGCCAGGTACTTCGCGGAGAGCCGATCGAGTCCATCGGGCTGGTTCAGGAGTTCGATGTCGTCGCCGAGGATATCCGCGAACCGCGTGCGGATCAAGCTCTTCATCATGGCGAGGAAGTTCATCTCGTTGCCGGAGAAGCGGGCGTCCCAGCCGTGTTCGGGCATGACCATGGCGCACCTCGAAGGAAAGGCTCTCGGGAGCGACTCCCGCGCGGCCCACGGCGGGCCGTCCGGCGCACGGCTCCCAATCCACTTATCGGCCACCTCGCCCCCTCTCCTGAAGTCCTGTTGTCGTTTGGGGATAGGTCATGTTTATGCGCCCGGGGTCGGTGCGCCGATTGACGCTGAACCGACGCCCCGGGTAGAATGCCGCGCGCCGGCCCCGCCGCCGCGCGCCGCATCCGCGGCCCCCATCCCCGTCCGTCCACCGCACCCGTACCGGAGGCACGCGCCGCGTCATGGCGTCCAGACCTCGGGTGATCGCCTTGGTGACCGATTTCGGGACGCGCGACCCGTACGTCGGGGTGATGAAGGGCGTGGCGCTCGGGATCGCGCCGCGCGCAACGCTCGTGGACCTGACCCACGAGGTGCCGCCCCAGGACGTGGCCGCGGGACGGCGCGCGCTCGCGGACTCGGCCCGGTACTTCCCCGCCGGAACCGTCTTCGTCGCGATCGTCGATCCCGGCGTGGGCACGGCGCGGCGCGCCCTCGCCGCGCGCTCCGGCGGACGCTTCTACCTCGCCCCGGACAACGGCCTGCTCGCCTTCCTCGCCGGCACGCGCGCGGAATTCAGGGCGATCGACGCCGACCGCTGGGGCCTCGAGCCGCGCAGCGCGACCTTTCACGGGCGCGACGTGTTCGCGCCGGCGGCGGCGCGGCTGGCGGCCGGACTCTCCTTCGCCCGGCTCGGTCCGCGCGTGGCCGCGATCGCGCCCGGCCCGCCCGCGCCCGCGGTGCGGCGCCGCCGCGGCGGCCGCCTGGAGGGCTAGGTGATCGCCGTAGACCGCTTCGGCAACTTGATCACCAACGTCCGGACCGCGGACCTCGACGCGCTCGGTCCGCGCGCCGCCCTGCAGGTCGCCCTGGGCCGCCGTCCGCTCGGCGCGCTGGAGACCACCTACGCCGCGGTCGCACGCGGTCGCGTGGTGTGCCTCATCGGCAGCGCCGGCGAGCTCGAAATCGCCGTGCGCGACGGCACTGCGGCGCGGCGCCTGCGCGCCCGGATCGGCGCCCGCGTGAGCGTGCGCGCCGCGCCCACCCCCTCGTTCCGCCAGCCAAGGACCTCCGCTTCATGAGCATGAGGATCGCCTACTTCGATTGCGTCTTCGGCGTCAGCGGCGATATGCTCGTCGGCGCGCTGCTCGACCTCGGTCTCCCGCTCGCCGATCTGCGCCGGGAACTCGCGCGCGTCGGGGTGGACCCCGAACGCGTCCGCCTCGCGCAGCGCAAGGTCGTGCGCGGCGTCATCCAGGCCAGCAAGTTCGACGTCCACGTGGCCGGCGACATGCCGCCGGCGCACGGCGACGCCGCCGCGGACGCGGACGCGCGACCTGCGCACGAACACGAGCAGGCGCCCGAGCACGCGCACGAACACGCCCCCGGCGACGCGCACGGGCACCCCCACGCGCACGCGCCGGAGCACGCACCCGCCACCGCCGCGCCGGCGCCGCATCCGACCGGCGGACGCTATTTCTCGGGCCGCCACGACGTGCCGCTCACGGCGATTCTCCGCCGCATCGCGACCAGCGGCCTGCCCGCGCCCGTGCGGGAGCGCTCCGCGACCGTCTTTCAGCGCATTGGCGCCGTGGAAGCCAAAATCCACGGCGTCCCGGTCGAGACCGTGCACTTCCACGAAATCGGCGCCTGGGACTCGATCGTCGACGTGGTCGGCACCGTGCTCGGCCTCCACCTCCTCGGCATCGACGCCGTCTACTGCTCCCGCTTTCCACAAAGCTGGGGCACCGTCGATTGCCGCCACGGCCGCCTCCCCCTCCCCGGCCCCGCGACCTGGGAATTGCTCAAGGGTTTCCCGGTCTTCGCGGTGGACGTGCGCGGCGAAATGTGCACGCCCACCGGCGTCGGCCTGCTCACCACCCTCGCCGCCGGAGTCGGGCATTTCCCGGAGATGACGGTCGAGACCGTGGGCTACGGCGCCGGCGACACCGAGTTCGAAACCCATCCCAACGTGCTGCGCGTGCTGGTCGGGCGCCGCACGACCGGCGGCGGCGACGGCGGGGCCGGCGCGGAGTCCGCCCCGGCGGGCGTTTCCAGCGCGGAAGCCGACCGCCTGTGGGTGGTCGAGACCAACCTCGACGACATGACCGGACAGCAGATCGGCTGGCTCTTCGACCGCGTCTTCGCGGCCGGCGCGGTCGAGGTCTACACCACGCCCGTCAGCATGAAAAAAAACCGCCCGGGCGTGCTCTTCTCCGCGCTGGTGCCGCCCGCCGCGCTCCTCGCCGTCGAGGCCGCGCTCTTTACCGAGAGCACGACCTTCGGCGTGCGCCGGTACCCGGTCGAGCGCACCAAGCTGGCGCGCGAGTTCGTCACGCACGCGACCGCGTTCGGGCCGGTGCGCTACAAAGTGGGCCGGCGCGGCGGCGCGGTGGCCACGGTTTCCCCCGAATACGAGGACTGTCGGCGCATTGCGGAGGCGCGCGGGCTGGCGTTGCGGGAGGTGCTGGCCGAAGCGCAGCGCGCGGCAGCGGACGTGCGGGCGGCGGCGGCCGCCGCCCCGGTCGCGGAGGCCCGGAAAATCGCGCGGGGCGTGAAACCCGCCCGGCGTCCGGCCGGTACGCAGGGAAGCCGGTCGCGGAGGGCCCGCGGCGGCGCCACGGAACGCAAAGACCGACGCGGGGGCGCTTCGCCCTGACGCGCGGCGGATTCGGAGGACCACGCATGGCTTGGACCAAGATCATGATCGGCATGCAGGCGGCGCTCTGCCTGCTGGTGCTCACGGTGGCCGCCGCGGTGGCGGAATTGCGGCAGGAGACGGCGGCCCTGGAAGCGCGCGCGGCGCGGATCGAGACGGCGACGGCGGGCGGCGCGAACCGCAAGGAGCTGCAGGAGGTGGCGAACGAGGTGCGCGCGCTGGCGCGCGACCTGGCGGCGGTGCGCAGCGCGGCGACCGAGGCGAAGGACCAGGCGCGCGTCGCGGCGGAGCGGTCGGTCGCGGGACCGGCGGCAGGCGCGCCCGGCGGTTCGGCCCCCGCCGCCGGAGCGGCCGCGGCCGATGGCGGCCTGCCCGACGAGGCCCGGTTGGACGCGATCCTCGACAAGAAACTCGAAGAGAAGGGGGTCGGCGCCGGCGTGAGCGCGCGCCGCTCCTTCGAAGACGGCAAGTGGAAGCCCCCGATGGAGGAGCTCGGTCGCGAGGTCGGGTTGACCCCTGAGGAGCAATCGCAGCTCGTCCCGGTCTTCGACGAGGTCAAGCGCAAGGTCTTCGAACTCGCGAAGACTCCGCGGATGGACGGCTCCTGTTTCGCCGACGACCTCGCCGAGGTCTTCCGCGACCCGCAGCGCACGAAGGAGGCGGCCGAGGCGGTGTTCATGCGCCTCTTCACGGAGAAGATCCCGGGGCGCGACGAGCCGTACATCGCGGAAATCCTGCGCATTCAGAAGGCGGGGCGCGCGGCCGCCGGTCAGGTGCTCGCGGCCGAGTCGTACCGCAAACTGATCGCGAGCGGCGTGGACATCATGGACGTGAAGACCGGCTACGACCCCTTCGCGGAGTACGTGATGGCGCGGCTGTCCCGGTAGGGAGGGCCACGAAGGGGGCGGAAGGGCCACGAAGAGACGACGGGAACACGAAGGGCCACGAAGACGAGACCCACGAAGGGCCACGAAGACCGGGGCCACGACGGACCGCGACGGCGATCAGGGCGCCGCACTCCGACGGCTCTCTCCCGTCGCGGTCC
>JACRIP010000189.1 GCA_016220045.1 Planctomycetota bacterium | reverse complement strand
GGGGGGGGGGGGAGGGGTGTGGCGAGGGGTGGGTAGTGCCGCGAAAGGGCCACGAGAGGACGACGGGAACATTCAGTGGGCTGCGCCCACAACCCACGCGGCCGCGCAAGCGGTCGTGCTCGTACTCGTACTCGTGCTCGTACTCGTACTCGTGCTCGTACTCGAGCACCCAGGGTAGTCGAGTACGAGTACGAGTACGAGTACGAGGAGGACCGAGGCGAAGACCTTCTCGGAAAAGGAGCGTTTGGTACGAAGGACCAGGAAGCGGCCCACGGGGATTCCGTCGTCGTGGCCCTGCGCCCCGCTACCCGATGCGCTCTTTCCGCACGAGGTCCTCGAGCGTCTCGCGCTCGGTCGCCAGATGCACGTCGCCCCCGGAGACCAGGACCTCGGCGGGGCGGGGGTGGGAGTTGTAGTTGGAGGCCATGGAAAAACCGTAGGCGCCGGCGCTGAAGACGGCGAGCAGGTCGCCGCGGCGCGCCGGGGGCAGGGCGCGGTCCTTGGCGAAGAAGTCGCCGCTCTCGCAGATCGGGCCGACCACGTCGGCGATGACGCTCGGGCCCTTCCAGGCGTTCTCGTCGGGCGGCTCCCCCTCGACCGCCGCGTCCGTGACCGCGGGCCAGATCCGGTGATACGCGGAGTAGAGCGTGGGCCGGATCAGGTCGTTCATCCCCGCGTCGCAGATCACGAACACCTTGTTTCCCGACTCCTTGAGGTAGGTGACGCGGGTGAGCAGGATGCCGGCGTTGCCGACGATGAAGCGCCCGGGCTCAAGGATCAGGCGACAACCGTACTGCTTGACCAGCGGGGCGACGGCGGCGGCGAACTCCCCCGCCGGGCGGGCCTGCTTGTCCTTGTAGAAGATCCCGAAGCCGCCGCCCATGTCGATCCAGGCGATCTCGTGCCCGCGCGCGCGGCAGGCGGCGAGGAAGGGCCCGACCTTCGTCAGGGCTTCCACGTACGGCTCGACCTTGAGGATCTGCGAGCCGATGTGGAGGTGGATGCCGACCAGCCGGACCGCCGACAGTTCCGACCAGCGTTCGAGGATGCCGGCCGCGACCTTGAGGTCCACGCCGAACTTGTTCTCCTTCTTCCCGGTGGTGATGAAGGTGTGGGTGTCGGGGTCGACGTCGGGGTTCAGCCGCAGGGCGATGCGGGCTATGGTCCCGCGCGCGCGCGCGAGGCGGTCGATCGCCTCCAGTTCGCCCCACGACTCGACGTTGAAGAGGAAGATGCCGCGCGCAAGCGCGAAGTCGATTTCCTCGTCGGTCTTGCCCACGCCCGCGAAGACGCAGCGGCCGGGGTCGGCGCCGGCCTTGAGCGCGCGGAAGAGCTCCCCGGCCGAGACCACGTCGAAGCCCGCCCCTTCGCGGCGCATGGCGTCCAGGATCGCCAGGCTCGAGTTGGCCTTCACCGAATAGCAGACCAGGGTTTCGACCTGAGAGAAGGCCTCGGTGATGCGGTGGAAGTGGTCGACGACCGTGCGCCGGCTGTAGACGTAGGTCGGCGTGCCGTGGGCGCGCGCGATCTCCTCCACCGGCACGTCCTCGCAGTAGAGACGGCCCTTCACGTAGCGGAAGTAGTCCATGACGGCTCCCCTGCGGCAGGACGCGATGAATCAGGTTAAAACTGTAGCGGCGAGATCACGCGTGCGGCGGCGGCTCGGGCGACGCGAGTTTGGCGATCGCGGCGGCGGCGGCCCGGCCGCCGGGCGAGAAGCGCATGAGGAAGCGCCGGACGTCGCCCTCGGACCAGCCCTCGTCGCGCAGGACGTCCTGAAGCTGGCTGGTCGAGAGCCGGAGATCCTTCAGTTCCTCGTAGTAGGCGGTCTCCAGGCGGGTACGGAAGAGGAACCAAGCGCCGATGTACTTCTCGAAGTCGTCGCGGGCGTAGGCGGGCGCCCGGGTGCCGCCGCCGGACGCGAGCGCGGCGGCGACCTTCGGGTCGTCCCAGCCGTTGCGCTTGAGCAGCTTGCGCGCCTCGGCCTCCAGCGCCACGCGCTTCGTGACCTGCTCCGGAGGGGCGTATTCGCGGCATTGGGCGTCGAACCAGCGGCAGAAGTCCACCTGCCGCAACGCCTCTTCGAGCGTCGCGGCGTCGTCATGCGCGCGCCCGAACAGGGAATCGAGAAAGCCCATGCGTACCTCCAGAGCGGTCGGCGGCATAGGATACCCGTCGTGCGGACCGCGGGCAAGGAGGATCGGGCTGGGATCGGCGAGCGCCGCGCAACACGGACGGCCGGATACCCGTTTCCGATGTAGGCCATCGGCCGAATGCGTGGTAGAGTCTTCCCCCTGGCTGGCAGATGTGCCAATTCGCCGCAAACCGGGTAAGGAGGACTCATGACCGGAACTCGAACCTCATTCTACGCCGCGCTCGCGCTGGTGACCGCCGTGGCCGCCGCGGGCAGCACCCCCGCGTTCGCGCAGGGGGCGCCCGCATCGGAGGTGGACAAGCTCAAGGAGCAGGTCCAGCGCCTGGAAACCCAGAACCGGGAGGTGTTGGAGGCGCTGAAAAGCGTCAAGCAGCAACTCGACGAGATGAAGAAGGGGGCGCCCGCCGCCGCTCCCGCCGCCCCGGTTGCGGCTCCGGCCGGCGACGCGCCCAAGGCGCCGGTCCCGGGCAAGCCGATCGAGGACAAGGCGCTGCTCGCCGGCGTCCTCCCCGCGGTGTGGACCATCGGCAACAGCAAGCTGAAGTTCTACGGTTTCATCCGCCTCGACTCCATCTACAATGATTCCCCGATGGGGAACGGCGGATCGACGACGAACAACCAGCTTCCGTTCTTCGTGCGCTCGGAAGACTCGCACGCGACCGGCGCGATCAAGGGCGATGCCAACAACGACTCGTGGAGCCACGACGTCCGCCTCACGCGCATCGGCATGGACTTCGAGGGCGGCGAGATGGACCTGCTCGCGAAGGGGAAGGTCGGCGGCAAGATCGAGCTGGACTTCGACTCCGGCCTGAACCCCGAGTCGCGCGACGTGCCGCGCTTCCGGCACGCGTACCTGACCGCGAAGTGGGGCGACCTGACGCTGCTCGCGGGCCAGACTTGGGACGTGATTTCGCCCTTGATGCCGACGGTGAACGACCACACGGTGATGTGGAACGCGGGCAACCTGGGCGATCGGCGGCCGCAGTTCCGGGTGAGCTACGAGCCGGCGGTCGGCGCGGGCAGGTTCTCGCTGCGCACGATGGTCGGTGCGACCGGCGCGGTCGACAATCGCGACGCCGACGGCGACGGCACGCTCGACGGCTCCGCCTCCGGCCTGCCGATGTTCGAGGGCCGCATCGGGTACGCTCTCCCGCTCTGGGTGGAAGACCAGAACGCCGATCTCGGCTTCTGGGGCCACACGGCGTGGGAGGAGCAGGCGAACTCCCTGGTCAACGGCGAGGACGACTTCTATGGCTGGTGCGTCGGCGGCGACCTCACGCTTCCGCTGATCAAGGACCTGACCTGGAAAACCGAGCTGTGGCTGGGCCAGGGCCTGGCCGACGTGCGCGGCGGCATCGGGCAGTTCATCAACGCGGCGGGCGACGAGATCGACGCCTGGGGCGGGTGGACGGAGCTCTCCTACAAGGCCACGACCTGGTGGACGCCCGCCATCGGCTACACCCTCGACGACCCGAACAACGAGGAACTCGACGCCCAGGGCCGCGAGCTCAACACCGCGTACTACGTGTCGACCGCCTTCTACCCGGGCGCGAACACGATGTTCAAGGTGAACTACATCCACTGGGAGACCGAGTACAAGCGGCTCGAGGGCGGCGCCGACAACCGCGTCGAGCTGATCGTGCAGTACAGCTTCTAACGGAGAGGATATCCATGTAATACCGTATTCTCCTGCCGGTCGCGGCGACGCGCCTCGCCGTCGCCGGATAGGCCTCGAATCCCGAGCCCGCGACCGGCAACGGCGCGGCCCCCTCGGCCGCCGCTGCCGGCGGTGCTGCGAACGCGCGCGTGCTCCGGGCCGCACTCCCCGGCCGCTTCGCGGCGCGTGCCCGAACGCGGGCAGCGTGGCCGTGCTACCGGTTCTTGCGCACCCCAGGCTATTCCCGTAGGCGCAAGATCAGGAGCTGCCGGGTATCGAGCACGGGCCGGTACCGTTCCTTGAGAAACGGCGTGAGCCGGAGCCAGCGCAGGAGGTGGGACAGGTCGTAGATCCAGTACTCGCGGTGGCTGTGCAGGACGACCCAGATCGGCGGCTCCCGGCGCAGGTGCTCCCAGAATTCCTCCGTCTGCCGGCCGGGGGCGGGATACATCTCGTATTCGAAAGCGTACGGCGATTTGCGGTAGCTGTCCCTGCCGGTGACCCCGTAGAGGACCTGCATATCGGGGAGAACCAGGAGCGATTCGCCGCGCGGGGCGTTCGCCTCCAGGTAGGAGACGGCCAGGTCGAAGGCCTCGCCCTCGCCGGGCGCACACCGCCAGCCCGCCAGGGCCGGCGCCTTGATGGCGTAGCTGGACCGCTCCCGGTCCGCGAAGCTGTAGGGGCCGAACCAGACCAGATCGTACGCGCGCACCAGGCCGAGCGCGCCGATCACGAGCGTGCACACGCAGAGACCCACGCGCGCCATGCGCGCCGCCCCGCCTTCCACCCGCGAAGGAACGTCGGCGCTGCCGCGGTCGGCGTCGCGGAGCAGGCCCCAGAGCAGGGCCAGTTCGACGGCGATCAGCGGGCTGTTCGCCCGCGGGTCCATCGAGGTGGTGGCGGCCGAAAGGATGGAGGCGGCCGCCACGCCGCAGAAGAGGACGAACCGGGGGCGCCACTCGGGGGGCAGGCCCGCCGCGGTCACGCCGGCCGCAAGCCCACCCGCGCCGCCCAGCGCCAGGAGCAGGCCGCAGGCGGGATTGACCTTCCCGAGTCCGGCGGCGAGTCCGGCGCCGGTCAGCACCGCGAGCATCAGGAGCACCCACGCGCGCGTCCACCGATGGGCGCCCGGCCAGACGCGCAGCGCGCCGGCAAGTGTCGCCAGGGAGACCTGGGCCGCCAGCCACCCATGCCACGCTTCGGTCGCGACCCCGCCGCACCACCCGACCAGCAGGGTCAGGCCGAATGCCGCCCCGGCCACTGCCGCCGCCGCCGCCCACCGCCTGGAGGGCACGGAGAGCGGGCGTCCCGCGCGGCAGCCGATGGCGATCCCCAGCAACAGGAGGGCGCCCTGCCCGGTGTCTGCGAGCGCGGCCAGGCCGCCCTCGCCCTTCAGCAGCCGGCCCCACACGTGATTGTCGAGAAAGCTCTGGCGCAGGTAGCCCTCCAGGGTCGAAAAGGGCACGAGCACGCCCAGGAGCACGGCGAGGCCCGCCGCGACCGCGGCCAGAATCGCGTGCAGGCGGTGCTCCCCGGCCAGCAAGAGGGCCAGGAAGAAGGCGGCGCCGCCCGCTCCGACATTGGTTTTCGACAGGAGCGAGAGGGCCGCGGCGGCGCCGCACCAGAGGCCGGCCGCCAGCGCGGCGCGGCGCGTCCGCACCGGCAGCAGCCGCTCGACCCCGGCAATCCCGAGGATCAACCAGAGCGCGGCCGTATGGTCGTACCAGGGATGCGAAATCGGCAGCGAGAAGGTGGTGCCGGCGACCGCGGCCACCAGCAGGGACGGGCGGAGGGGCAGCCGGCGGCGCGCGAGCAGGTAGACCGCCAGCACGGCCACGGCATTGGTGGTGCAGAGCTGCGCCTGAACCGCGCGCTTGCCGAACCCGGCGAGGGCGATGAAGAACGCGGTGAGGTAGGGGTGGACGGGGCCGGTGATGTAGAAGAAGTCGATATACGGTATTTGACCGATGTAGATGCGATACCCGATATCCATGAAGGCGGACATGTCGTGGAACTGGAACTGTCGGAGCGAGTTGAGGAGGTGCAGCCCGCTGGTGGCCGACAGGAGCAGGAGGAGGAGGGCGGCCTCGACCAGCCAGGCGGGGAACGGCCCGCGGCGTGGCGGCGGCGCCGCCGGCGGGGCGGAGGAGGCGGGCGCCGGCCCTTCGGCGCGGTCAGTGCCCATGGGGGATCATCCCGAGGGAGGAGCGAACAGGCAGGCGCGACGGCCGCGGCGACGGGCATGATAGCGGGGCGTGAAGTCCGCGTCAACCGCGCCCGACGGCGTGGGTGCATGTCCGGTATTGCGGGCGCGCGTCTCCCCCGCATCGTCGACCGGATGACACAGCGTACCGAGCTGCCGCAAGCGGCGCACCCTCGTGGCACGATAGGGCGCGGGTCGTACTCGTACTCGTACTCGTACTCGAACGCACTGGGCATTCGAGTACGAGTACGAGTACGAGGACGAGGACAACGCAGGCCACGCCTTCGAGAAGTGCGGCCAGTCCGGCTCGTACGTAGGCAGGTACAGACATGCACCCCGACGCCGTTCGCGTTAGCGGCTCGGAGCGTTGCCCTCCCCCGCGCCGTTCGCCGGCGGCGGCGCGGCGGGCGGCGGCGCCGCCGGGAGCGCCCGCCGCCGCCGCGCGACCGCCTCGCGCAGGAGCCATTCCACCTGTCCATTCACGCTGCGCAGATCGTCCGCCGCCCAGGCCTCGATCTCCCGCCAGAGCGACGGATCGATCCGCAGCAGGAAAGAGCGTCGTTCGCCCATCGTTCTTCCCCCTACAGTTCTACGTGTAGAGGGTACCCGTATTGATCACCGGGTGCGCCTCGGTCTCGCCGCAGAGCACCACCAGCAGGTTGCTCACCATGGCCGCCTTCCGTTC
>JACRIP010000194.1 GCA_016220045.1 Planctomycetota bacterium | reverse complement strand
TCCAGCGCCCGATCGAAGTCCGCGATGCCACCGCGTGCATCCCCGGCCGAGGAGCGCGCGATACCGAGGGCGGAGTGTGCCACGGGGTTCTTGGGATCCAAGCGCACCGCCTCCGCGGCATCCGACACCGCTCCAGCCCAGTCGCCCAGTGCCCCGCGCATCTGGCTGCGCGCGCGCAGCACTCCTGCCTGCCCAGGCTGCAGGCGCAAGGCTTCGTCATAATCGGCCAGTGCGCCCGGCACGTCGTCCTGGGCCTGACGCACATCGCCGCGCACTGCCCAGGCCAGGGCGAGATCCGGCTGCAACTCGACTGCGCGATCGACGTCGACGCGGGCACCGCTGAAGTCGCCGATCGTGCATCGTACCTGTGCCCGCAGGACATGGCTATCCGCCTGGGTCGCATTCGCTTCGATTGCTGAGTCGGCATCCGCGAGGGCACCGCGGGCGTCATGCTGGTCGAGGCGTGCCAGGGCTCTAGAGTGAAAGGCGATGCATCGCGGCGCACCCCGGTCCAGGGCTTCCGTGAGATCCGCAATCGCCCCGAGTGCATCACCCATGTCGCGCTTTACCATGCCGCGGGCGAGCAGTGTGTTCGGCAGCCCGGCGTGGCGGCGCTGGGTCTCATCGAAATCGGCCAGCGCTCCGGGGAGCTCTCCCAGCTTGTGTCGGGCCGCCCCGCGATTGTGCCAAGCCGCGATAAAAGCCGGATCGAGACGGAGGACCGCATCGTACTCGCTGATCGCGCCGCGGAAGTCACCGGATCGATAACGCGCGAATCCTCGATTGAAATGCGCGTCCACGTCGTTCGGATCGAGGGTCAGGGCCGCCTCGCAGTCCGCCATTCCGCCAGCCAGGTCGCCTTCATCGGTGCGCGTGCTGCCTCGGTTCGTGTAGGCGGTTTTGTATCCCGGGTCAATGCGGAGGGCCTCGGTGAAGTCCGCGATGGCCCCCGGTCGATCCTCCCGGCTCGACCGTTGGACCCCTCGGGCGTTGAGGGCCCGGGGCGAACGCGGGCAGATCTCCAGGGCTTGTTCCAGCCAAGCATCTCGTTCTGCATCAGGCGAGAGAAGCGCCAGTGCCCAGGCAAGTCGATCATCGCCCAGCCGGTCGAAGGCCGAGCGCAGCTTCGATACGCCCGCCGGTTGATTGCCGCGCGCCCAATCGGCAAATGCGGAGGCGAGGGCGGAGCAGGTCTCCTCTTCGTCACCGCTGCCACGCCAAGCCGTGCGTACGCCGGCGGCCTCGATTTCTGTCAGGCCATTGCGCATCCACTCCATGCCGCGCTTCCGGAAATCGGCTCGGTCTTGCGAGCCGAGGGTTCCGACCATGAGATCCACGCCCCGATCCATGAAGACCAGGCCGAGCGAGCGATGAACCCCGCCTGCCTCCGCTGCCGGCAGCAATCCCAATGCCTTCCGCAGGTCGGCCTCCGCGCCTTCCGGGTTGCGCAGCCGCCAGCGCAGCCGACCGCGCGACTCCCAGACCCAGCCGTACGTCGGCGCGACCGCGATCAGGCGGTCATGCAGGGCGCGCACCTCGGCGAGCTTTTCGTGGTAGCGCTCCACCGGGGCGGAAGGGTTGCGCAGAATCTTCACCGCCTCGTCCCAGAGCTTGTCCGCCCGCGCCAGTTCGCGCTCGACTTCCCCGATGGAGGAGAGCGTCGTGACGCGGCGCAGCGCCAGGCGCAGCGGCACCGCGAGGCCGACGGCCAGCAGCAGCCCGGCCGCCACGCCGGCGGTCGCCCACCGATGGCGGACTACACGGCGCGCGAGCCGCCCCGCGAACGAAAGCGGCCGCGCCTGGATCGGCTCGCCATCCAGGAAACGCCCGAGCTCGGCGGCGAGCTCGGCGGCGCTCGCGTAGCGGCGCGCCCGCTCCTTTTCGAGGCATTTCAGGCAGATCGTTTCCAGGTCGCGGTGGACGCTACGGACCTGCGCCGGCGCGGCGTCGCGAGCGCCCCCGCGGGCCGATCCGCGGTGGGGCGCGCGCCGCGCCTCGGCGGCGGCGCGCGTTGGGGGTGTCGGCTCCCGCTCCACGACCGCCCGCAGAATCTCCAGCGAGTTCGCGCCGTGGAACGGGAAGCGCCCCGTGAGGTGATGATACAGCATGACCCCGAGGCTCCAGACGTCGCTGGCCGGCCCAATCTCGCGGCCCCTTCCGCGCGCCTGCTCCGGTGACATGTAGAGCGGGGTGCCCAGGCCCTGCCCCGACGCCGTGAGGTGGCCGGCGCCTGCGGCATTGACCTCGCGCGCCAGGCCGAAATCGGCCACGAAGGGCCGCCCGGCCCCGTCCAGCAGGATGTTGTCCGGCTTCACATCCCGGTGAACCACCTGGGCTTCGTGAGCGGCGTGGAGCGCGAGAGCGACGTCGCGCAGGATTTCGAGGAAGCGCCGCGCGGGGAGCTTGGGCAGCGCCGCCCGCAAGGTGCTGCCGGCGATGAAGTCCATGGTGTAGTAGTGGCGTCCGTCCACGCAGCCGACATCATGCAAGCCGAGCAGGTGGGGGTGGCGCAGGCTGGCCATGATGCGGGCCTCGCGCGTGAAGCGCTTGAGGTCGATCTCATCCTGCACCGACTCCGGCTTGAGGACCTTGAGCGCGACGATGCGCTG
>JACRIP010000191.1 GCA_016220045.1 Planctomycetota bacterium | reverse complement strand
GGCCGCGCCCTCCTCTTCGCCGGCCTCCTGCTCCTCGGCGCCGGCCTGGTCTACGGTCAAAACCCGGGCGACGCGCGGCCGGCGCCCGGCGGCGGCGCCGGGGAAACGCAGTCGCCGGGGGAGGAAGAGGAGTCCGCGGAGGAAATGGCGAGCGCGACCGCGCCGGCGCTCCTGGCGCGGGCGGACTTCCTGCGCGTGGTGCTCGACGATCGCCCGGGCGCCGAGCGCGACTACCGCCGGGTGATCGAGCTGGCCCCGGATTCGCCCGAGGCGGCGCGCGCCCGGGCGGCGCTCGCCGAGCTCGCGAGCGGCTGGCGGCGCGCGCTCGCCCGCGTCCTGCGGGTACTTGGTTCGCCGCCCGTGCTCCTCCTGCTCGCCATCGGGGGCTTCTTCACGCTCGGACCCCGGCTCTAACATCGGGTGGATGCCTGGCGGGCGGCGGGCTCCTTCCGGCGCGCGCGCGCGCTGGAGCTGGCGAATCCGCAGGACGCCGGGGCGCGCTTCCAGCTCGCCCTGACCTACGCGCAGGCGGGGCGCTGGCGCAAGGCCGCGCCGCTGGCGCGCGCCGCGGTGCGCATCACGCGCGAGAATCCGATTGCGCCGGCCGTGCCCGCCGCCTATCTGCGCCTGCTCGGACAGGTCTGCCTCGTCGAGCGCCGGCCCGCCGAGGCGCTCGCCGCTTTCGACGAAGCCGCGGGCTCCGCCAACGACCTCGGGCTGCCGGACGCGCTCTTCGGCCGGGCGCAGGCCCTGGAAGCCTTGGGTCGCGTCGCCGAAGCCGAGGCCGGCTACCGCGCGGCCCTGGGCGCGAATTCCTCGCTCCTGCCCGCCTACTGGCGGCTGGCGGTGCTGGCGCGGCGCCGCGGCGACGCGGTCGCGGCGGAGGCGGTGCGGGCGGAGTTCACGAACACCGTCGCGCACCTGGCGCGGCGGTCGCGCGCCGCGCCGGCCGTCTGGGTGTGGCGCTTCCGCTTCATGGCGCTCTTGGCGCCGTTGGGTCCGGCCGCGAAAGCCGTTTGACATCCGCGGGGGCGCTGACTATAATCTCGCCCCCGAACTCGGCCCCGTGCCTTTCCGAAGGAGACCGACGATGCTCCGTCCCGTTGCTTGGGGACTTGCCGCCCTTGTGCTGGCCGCGCCCGGCGCGTTCGCCCAGACTCCGCCGGCGACACCCGCCACTCCCGCCCCCGCTGCTCCTGCGCCGGCGGCCGCGCCGGCCCGCCCCACGCTCGAAGCCGACGTCGAAGCGCTCCTCGGACGCGTGCTGGGCGACGATCCGATTGCCGCCGAAGAGGCGCGCGAAGAGGTGCTCGACCTCGGCCGGCCCGCCGCCGCCGTGGTCGCGAAGCTGCTCAAGGACAACGGCCCGCAGAAGCGCTATATCGCGTGCGAGCTGCTGGGCGATCTGCGCGACACGTCGTCCGTGCCGGCGCTGATCGCCGTGCTGAAGGACCCGGACACCTATCAGGCGAGCGTGGCGTCGGCCGCCGCGCGCACGCTCGGGCGGCTCGCCGACGCCGCGGCCGTGCCCGCGCTGATCGAGGCGCGGGGCAGCATGGACGTGGACCTGCGCGATGAAGCGGCGCGCGCGCTCGGCAACCTGCGCGCCGCCGCGGCCGCGCCCAAGCTGCTCGAACTGCTCAAGGACCAGGGGCAGACCTTCCACGAGCGCCTGGTGTGCTGCGGCGCGGCCCAGGCCCTGGGCCGCCTGGGCACGCGCGAAGCGGTCCCGGAGCTGGTGCGCATGCTCGACAATGCGATGCAGGAGCCGCACACGTCGAACGGCGTGAACTACTACGCCGCGCGCGCGCTCGAGCGCATCGTCGGCCAGGACCAGGGCTCGCTGACCGCTTCGGCGGCGGACCTCGCCTCGGCCATCAAGAAATGGAAGGTCTGGTGGGACGCCCACAAGGCCGAGTTCGGCGCCGCGGAGAAGAAGGCGGACGCTCCCCAGCCCGAACCGCCGCAGCCGGAGGCGCCCAAGCCCGAAGCGCCGAAGTAGCGCGCGCCGCCCGATATCCATCCCGCTTCGCAGGGGAGTTTCCGTGGACGCCGCGATCCGCGCCGTCGATCTGACCAAGGACTTCACCGATTTCTGGGGCCGGCCGAAGAACCGCGCCCTGGACCGGCTGACCCTCGACATCCATCGCGGCGAGGTTTTCGGACTGCTCGGGCCGAACGGCTCGGGCAAGACGACCTCGATGAAGCTGTTCCTCGGCCTGCTCTACCCGAGCGCGGGCCGGGCGGAGATCCTGGGCCGCGATCCGACCGACATCAGCGCCAAGCAGTACATCGGGTTTTTGCCGGAGGAGTCGTATCTCTACCGCTTCCTGAACGCGGAAGAGACCCTCGATTTCTACGGCCGGCTCTTCCGCATGCCGCGCAAGGAGCGGAAGCGCCGCGGCGAGGAGCTGCTCAAGCTGGTCGGCCTGTGGGACGTGCGCAAGCGCCGGTTGCGCGAGTACTCGAAGGGCATGGCGCGGCGCATCGGCTTCGCGCAGGCCCTGATCAACGATCCGCAACTGGTGATCCTGGACGAGCCGACGTCGGGCCTTGACCCGATCGTATCGCGCCAGCTCAAGGACCTCATCGGCGAGCTCAAGAGCCGCGGCAAGACCGTCCTGATGTCGAGCCACCTGCTCGCGGACATCCAGGACGTGTGCGACCGGATCGCGATCCTCCACCTCGGCGTGCTGCGCCGCGTCGGGTCGGTGGAACAGCTCCTGACCATTCCCGACCTGTCGCAGGTCACCGTGAAAAACCTCACTCCCGAGCTTGAAGCCAAGCTGCGGGCGCTCCTGGGGGAAGCCGGCGCCTCCGTCTCCGCCGTCAGCCATCCCTCGGAGACGCTGGAGGACCTCTTCCTGAAGACGATCCGGGAGAGTGCCGGTGGGCAAAATCGCGGCGGTCGCTAGTCTCACCTTCCTGGAGTCGGTCCGGAAGCGCGTGTTCCTCGTGCTCGTCTCCTTCGCCGTCGTCGTCCTCGCCTCCGGCCTCGCCCTCCCTTCCGTCGACGACCTCTCGCGCTTCAAGGTCATCCAGAGCTGGTGCCTCCGCTCCATCAGCTTCTTCGGCGTCCTCATCGCCATCTTCCTCTCCGCCACCGCCATCCCCGACGACATCGAAGAAAAAAAAATCTTCACGCTGCTCACCAAGCCGCTCTCGCGCCTCCAGTATCTGCTCGGGAAGTTCGTCGGCTACAGCCTGATCCTCGCGGTTTTCCTGCTGGGCACCGGGCTCTTGTCCTGGGGGTACATCCGCTGGAGCGAGCGCGAGCTGTTCCCGGGCCGGGACATGCTGCGCGCCGGGGAGGTCATGCCGGCCGGCATGTTCGCGCTGAGCCATCCGCTCGAGTCCGCCGGCTCGGTGGACCTGAACCTCCTCCCCAGCGCGCCCGCCGTCTACTGGATGCGCTGTAGCCGGGAAAACCACGCGGCATGGACCTTCTACAACGTCACGCGGGAGACGTTCGGGAACTCGGACGACGACGATCCGCAGGCCGAGGTGGAGCTGGACCTCACGCTGGCGGTCGAAGGGCCCTGGGGGATGTCGTCGAACGACGTCAGTATCCTGGTCAGCTCGCCGAATCACCCGCGCACGATCGTGATGGAGCCGGTCCGCCTGCGCTACAACCAGACCGTCCGGGTGGCGTTCGAGCGCGACAAGATGCTGCCGCCGCACGCGCTCACGACGCTCACGGTCGCCGTGCGGCAGTTCACGCCCATGGGCGGGCTCGGCGTCGCGGCCGACTCGTTGGTGCTGCGCCTGAAGCCGACGGCCGGCGGCTTCGAAATCAACCTCGCGTGCGCGCTCCTGCTCGCGTTCGCCCAGTTCTACGTCGTCCTCGGCCTGACCCTCCTGGCTTCCGCGCGGCTGTCGGGGCCGGTGTCCATGTTCCTGGGGTTCTTCCTGCTCCTCGCCGGCAGCATGGTCTCCTTCCTCGGGGATACCATGGGGGTGCTTGACGCCACGATCGCCAGCCAGGGCGGCGTCGACGACGGCGCCCACGTCCATCACGACCCCGACGACATCTCCCCGGCGGTGCTCGAGCTGTCGCGCGTGGTGGTGAAGGGCGTCCTCTACCTCATCCCCGATCTCGGCCGGTTCGACGTGTCCGACATCCTGCTGAAGGGCGGTCGCGTCCCCTTCACGCGCGTGTTCCACGACCTCGGCTACGCCCTGCTCTACTGCATGATCTCGCTCCTCCTGGGCTGGCTGCTGCTGAACGACCGGGAGCTGAAGTGAGGAGATCCCGTCCGTGATCACGCCGCGCTCCGCCCGCCTGCTGCGCTACGGTCCGTACCTCCTCGCGGTCGCCCTCCTGGGCGCGGCCTACGGCGCGCTCGCCTGGCTCGACCGCAAGGTGGACGAGACGACCGAGCGCGAGGACGCGGCCCGCTCGACCGCCGCCGCCGCCCCCGGCGCCCTTTTCGCCGTGCGCGCCCGCGCCGCCGTGCTCAACCGCTTTCCCGAGCGCTTCGAAATCTCCGGCGTCAACCCCTTCGCGAAGCCGCCCCCCGACCAGTACCTCATGGAGTACCTCTCCAGCATCCTGCTCGGCGGGTTTAAGGCAATCGCCGTAGATTACCTCTGGGTCCGGGCGATCAAACTGCAGAACGAGAAGAAGTTCGAGGAAATCCCGCTTCTCCTGGACGCCATCGTCCGCCTGCAGCCCAAGCAGGCCGAAATCTGGATCCACAATGCCTGGAACATGGCCTACAACATCGCCGCGCAGTGCGACTCGCCGCGCGAAAAGTGGAAGTGGGTCAAGCAGGCGCTCGACTACCTCGAGGCCGGGCTGAAGACCAATCCGCAGAACCCGAACATCGAGTTCTGGATCGGCTACATTTACTGGCATCGCATCCCGCAGGACGACAACCTGGTCGAGCTATGCTTCAACGAATTCCAGAAGGATCCGTTCGAACTCGCCGAGCATTGGCTGGGCGTCGCGCAGTCCCACAACCTCACCAAAGGGCAGGAGCTCGACGTCTACCACGGCCTGGTCTCCGACGCCATGTACCGCCGCGCCTTTTTCTTCGCGGGGCGCGGGCGCATCGACGAGGCCAACCAGGAGTTGGATAAGAACGCGGCCTATTGCCGGCGGATGGCCCAGCGCTACCTCTGGGCGAGCGAATTCTGGCTGCGCCGCGTGGACTGGATGCAGTGGCTGCACGCGCCCTTCGAGCTCGAGCGCGCCTGGGCGGCGGCGATCGATCCCGCCTCCGGCCGGGAGCTGGTCGGGGAAGCGCTGGAGGAACTGGGCCTGCGGGTGATCGACGCCTACCGCCGGGTCCGCCACGACAGCGAGCGGTTCACGCCCAAGCCGATGGTTGCGCGGGAGCGCACCATCCTGTTCCATCTGGTCGAGAAGCTGCTCAAGCAGCCGGCCGGCGTGGCGCTCGACGACCCGACCCTCGCGCCCCGCTGGAAGCGGCTGCAGGAGGGCTGCACCCAGGGGCAGGATCCGGCCGACCCCTTCCTGGGCGAATGGAAGGGCACGCGCGAGGTCCTGGAAGCCGTCCAGCGCAGCCGGACCGCGGTGCGGGAGGCGGACGCGAAGGCGGCGGCGGCCGTGGCGGCCGGCGCGGCCGGCCCCGCCGAGGAAGCGCGCGCGGCCTGGCGGGCGCAGTTGGAGAAGCTGGAGAACCTGCTCGCCGTCCACGACTACGCGGATCGGACGCCGGTCGTGAACTGGATGAACGAGATTCGTAGCCAGCGGCTGGGGATGGCGCCCGACACCCGCGAACGCACGGTGTCCGGCGGCAGCGTCGGGCAGGATTGACACTACGACGCGAATCGCCGCCCCAGGCAGCCGGGCCGTCCGCGGCGCCAAGCAGCGTAGATCGGCCATCCGGCTCGTTTGTAGTTCCGCCTTCAGGCGGAACGATGGGCCAATTGCGATTCGTCTTTGGCGTAGGCTCCGCCTGAAGGCGGAACTACGAACGGGCTGCCCTTGCGAGCAGCATTCCTCAGCCTGGCGACCCTGCTTGCCCGATCGCGATTCGCGTTGTAGTGTTGACCGCTCGGGCGCGGCACGACGCCGGCGCCGGGCGACCGTTTCAGGAGGTTGGAAGATCGTAGATAGCAAAGAACTGGCGCTCGAGTGCGCCCGCATCGCGGACGACCGCAAGGGGGAGGACACGCTGGTCCTCGACATGCGCAAGCTTTCGTCGGTGAGCGACTATTTCGTGCTCTCCACCGGCGTGAGCAGCAAACAGCTCCAGGCGATGGCCGACTCGATCCGCCAGCACTGGCAGGAACTCGGCCTGGGCAAGGGCGTGTGCCAGGGGTACGAGTCCGGCGCCTGGATCCTGCTCGAGGCCGAAGACGTGGTGGTGCACCTCTTGCGCCACGAGATGCGGCGGTTCTACGACCTCGAGTCGCTGTGGACCGAGGCCAAGCACGTAGCCTGGCGCAAGCGCGCCGCGACCAAGACCGAGACCGGGACCTAAGGTGGGCGACCTTGACGGCGGGGGCGCGCTCCCGCCTCCCGGCGACGACCTCGCGGCCTGGCTGCCGCGCCTGCGGGGCCGGCGCGTCGCCGTCGCGGGCGACTTCTACGTGGACGAATACGTCCACGCCCGACCCATCGGGATGTCACCCGAGAAGCCGGTCCTGCGCGCGCTCGAGGAGCGGGTGGAGCGCGCGCCCGGCGCGGCCGGCAACGTCCTCCTCAACCTCGCCGGCCTCGGCGCCGCCACGGTCGCCGTCGGCTGCGTCGGCGCGGACGACGCCGGCGACTTCCTTCACCGCGAATTTGCCGCGCGCGGGGCCGACCTCGGCGCCTTCCTGCGGCTGCCCGAACGCCGCACCGGCTGCTTCGCGCGCATCCTCCTCGCCCCGGGCGGCGGGCAGGAGCCGCAGCACCTCGTCCGGCTCGACCGCGAACCCGCCGGCCCGCCCGCGCCCGCCGCGCTCGACCGCTGTCTCGCGGCCGCCACGGCGGCATTTCGCGGCTGTCATGCCCTCCTCCTCGCCGATTACGACGAAACCGCCGATGGGCGCGGCCTGCTCGCCCCCGCTTTCGCCGCGCGCTTGATCGCGAGCGCCCACGCCGCCGGCCTGGCGGTCTGGGGGATGTCCCGTAGCCGACTCGCGGCCTATCCCGGGCTCGACGGCTGCGTGACGAATCGCGCCGAGGCGGTCACGCTGGTCGGCAGCGGTGCGGAGGCGGCGGCGCCGGACGCCGCGGCCGCGACCGCGGACCTCGCCCGCCTCGCCGTGCGGGTGCGCGCACGGCTCGGCAGCGCCGACGTCTGCGTCACCGCCGGCGATCGGGGCGCCTGGCTGGCCGCGGCCGATGCCGATGCCGAGGGCGAAGCGCCGGGCGCCGGCCCCGTGCGCGCACCCGTCGCCGACCGCTGCCTGCACCTCCCGCCGCGCCCGGCCCGCGTCGTCGATCCCTGCGGCGCCGGCGACGCGTTCGCCGCCGCCCTGCTGCTCACGCGACTCGCCGGCGCGCCCTGGCGCACGGCGGGCGCGCTCGCCGCCGCCGCCGCCGCCCAGGTCGTGGGCAAGCCCGGCACCGCCCCGGTCGTCGCCGCCGACCTGGCGCCGTCCCTGGCTTCCGACCCCGAGC
>JACRIP010000198.1 GCA_016220045.1 Planctomycetota bacterium | reverse complement strand
GTCCGTTCGTAGTTCCGCCTTCAGGCGGAGCGTACGCCGAAGACGGAGCGCACTTGGCCCACCGTTCCGCCTGAAGAGGCTGTCGGAAAATGTGCCGGGAGGGCGGAATCGGCAAGCTGGCGGGGCGGGCACGGGGGTCCGCCCCTACGCCAAACCACGGTTTTGGGTAGGGGCGGACCCCTGTGTCCGCCCCGGGGTGGCCCGGCCGGCGACTATTTCGACAGCCTCTGAATGCGGAACTACAAAAGAGCCGGATGGCCGATCTACGGTGCTTGGCCCTGCGGACGGCCCGCCTGCCTGGAGCGGCGATTAGGGTCATAGTGTCAGTAGCACAGGGACACCGAGACGACGGGACCGAGGAGGAGGCTGTTCCGCGCCACGACGGGAGGTACCCCCCGGTTCATGGCGGCGCGGAACGGCCCCAAGAGCGTGGGGATTTTCCCGTCCTCCGCCGCGAGCGACACGTCGCGCAGGCCCGGCGCCGGCGGCGCCGCCGCCTTCTCCTCCGCGCGCCGCACCGCGCCCCAGCCCACGCGGTAGACCTTGGTCACGCCCGGCCATTCCACGTCTGCCATGGCCGCTGCGGTTCACGGCTCCCGCCCCCAGTCCACGCACGATCCACCGCTGAAACGCCAGCACCGCCGCGACCACCGGCAGCGTCGTCATCGCCACCGCCGCCGAGATCTTGTTGGCGCGCAAGCCTTCGTCGAGCCGGCTCACGCCGGGACCGTCGTTCCACGCAAACTGCGTGGCATCCGCGCGACCGAGCACCAGCGCGGTTTGGCACAGGTATTTCACCTGACGCAGATGCTCGACGATGCGCGGCATCGCAGGCCCCTCGAATTCCGCCACAGGCAGGGCAAAAGCGGCGTCACCGGCTGGCGACGGCCGAACTTCTTCAGCTCCGCCTCCATCGCTTCGACGCGTCCGCTCGGGAATCGATGCAACGTGCTGATCACGCCGGTCTGGTAGGAGTCGCTCATGACGGGAGACTCCGAAGCGCGCCGGGATCAGGCGTAGAAGAGTACGGTCAGGAGCAGATACAGGGGAGCGAGCAGCGCGGACGTCCAGAGCAGGTAGCCGGCGAAGGAGGGCATCCGCACGCCGCCGGCCTCCGCGATCGCCCGCACCATGAAGTTCGGACCGTTGCCGATGTAGGTGTTTGCCCCCATGAAGACCGCGCCCACGGAGATCGCCGAGAGCACGAGGTGGGGAACGCCCACGACCTCGTCGCCCAGCCCGAGCCCCCGCGCCAGGGTCAGGAAGGTCAGGTAGGTCGGAGCATTGTCGAGGAACATCGAGAGCAGGCCGGTGCCCCAAAAGAACTGCCAGGGGCGGGACAGTCCGAACTCCCCGGCGCGCGCGCCGAGCACCGCCAGGGCCGGGATCATGGTCAGGAAGATCCCCGCGAAGAGCACCGCGACCTCGACGATCGGATACCAGGTGAACCGGTTGGCCGCGCGCGCCTCCGCGGGCGCCAGCTTGAGCGAGGCCAGCGCGAGCGCCACCATGATCCCTTCGCGGACGCCATAGGGCCAATGCCCTAGCCCGCTCAGGAAGGCCGCCAGTACGACGCCGGCGAGGAGGAGGAACCCCGGCGCGCCCGCGACCGTCAGGGGGGCGCCCGCGGCGGCACGGCGGGACCCTTCGTCGCGCGCCTCCGCGTCCTCGCGGGCCAGCAGCCAGCGGTCCAGCAGCCAGAAGACCGCCAGCAGGACTACACAGGCCACCGCCCAGGGCCCGGCCAGCCGCAGGGTCCAGAAAAAGGGCACGCCGCGCAGGAAGCCGAGGAAAAGGGGCGGGTCCCCCAGCGGCGTCAGCGCGCCGCCGATGTTGGAAACCAGCAGAATGAAGAACACGACCTGGTGCGCGCGCCGCCGACGCCAGGCGTTCGCCTGCAAAAGCGGCTGAATCAGCACCATCGACGCGCCGGTGGTCCCGACCAGGCTCGCGCCCACCGCGCCCAGCGCCAACAGCAGGGTGTTTCCCCGGGGTGAGCCGGTCGTCCCGCCGGAGAGTCCGATCCCGCCGGCGATCACGTAGAGCGCGCCCAAGAGCACGATGAAGGAGACGTACTCCTCCACCGCGTGCAGGACGCGCCCGCCGTCGAGCGCCAGCATCCAGAGGCCCACCGGCACGCCCAGACCCAGGCTGACGAGCGCCTTGTTGCGATTCGAATGCCACCACCCGTGCGCCGCGAGCGGCAGCACGGCGATCGCGAGCAGGAGCAAGAGGAACGGCGCCGCGCTGCCCGCCGAGAGTTCGTGGCCCAGCCGGCTGCCCTCGTCAGCGGCGGAGGCAAGTCCGGCCGGCGCCAGGAACAGGAGCAGCGCGCTCCAGCCTGCGACGCGGGCGCAGACCGGAGCCGGGACCGCGCGCCCGGCGGCAGAGGCAATCGTCATCCTGCGTTCTCCTCGGTCCTCAGTTCAGTGCGGAAGCCAGCACGTGCGCGGCCGCGAGCAGGAGCACGGCCCCCCCGCCGAAGATCGCGAGGAACCGCCCCGGCGCCGGGCCGAACGGCGTGTCCGCCGTATCCCCACCCAGTCGATGCTCCGCCACCCGGGCGGCCATCACCAACCCGGCCACCACCAGACAGATGTAGTCCGCCGCGCATCCCATCGGCCGGTTGTCCGCCACCACCGTCAGCGCCACGATGCCGAAAACGGCCGGTCCGAACATGAGCCAGAGTGCGCGCAAGACGCAGCCGATGGGGTGGGCGGTCACGGTCGGAGGCGCCGAGCTCGGCGCGCTGCCGGCGCCCGCGGCCGTCACCGCTGCGCTCGCGGCCGCACCACCGGCCGCACCACCGGCCGCCCCGC
>JACRIP010000197.1 GCA_016220045.1 Planctomycetota bacterium | reverse complement strand
CGTAGTCGCGCCCGGCAAAGCCCTCCTCGGAGAGCACGATCCCCCGGATCAGGTGGACATCCTCGATCGCGTCGGCGGTCTTCACCGCCTCGTCGCACGCGCGCAGCGCGCCGGCGAAGTCCTTCTCGAGCAGCGCGAGCCGGGCGCGCGCGGCCCAGTAGTAGTCGCGGGCGGGCTCCAGGTCGAGCAGGGCGGCGAGCTCGCGCCGCGCGGCGGCGAAGTCCTTCCGGTGATCCATGTAGATCAGGCCGGCGTAGTAGGCGGCGACGTAGTAGGTGGGCGCGAGCCGGCGCGCGGCGGCGAAATCGGCGAGCGCGGCATCGAGGCCGCCCAGCCGGAGCCGGCGCCGCCCGCGCTCCGCGAGCGCCTCCGCGTACTCCGGGAAAATGCGCAGGGCCTCGCCGAAGGCCTCGATCGCGCGCCGGTCCCCCTCCGCATCGCGGGCCTCCATGAAACCCCGCAAGAAGACCGGGTGGGCCGCGTTTCGCCGGTCGGCCGCGCGGGCGAGCTCCTGCGCGGCGGCATCGGCGGCGACGCGCCGCTTCTCCTCCTCGGCGGCCGCGGCGCGGCAACGCGCGAGCGCCGCGCCCGCCGCCGCATCCGCGGGCGCGATTTCGAGCAGGCGCTCGAAGTGCCGCGCCGCCTCCCGCCAGTCCTGCGCCAGGAGCGCGCTTTCCGCCCGCGCGCGCGCCGTGCGCTCCTCGCGCGCCCGCTCCAGTTGCGCGCGCGCCGCGGAAATCCCGAGCGTCGCCAGCGCGAGCACCGCCACCAGCGTCGCCGCCGCCGCCGCGGGCTGGCGGCGCAGTCTCCGGTAAACAACGTAGATCCACGTCGGCGGGCGCGCCGCGATCGGTTCCCCTTCGAGCCAGGCGTCGAGGTCGCGCGCGAGGGCACCCGCCGACGGGTAGCGCCGCGCCCAGGCCTTTTCCAGGCAGGTGAGCACGATGGTCTCGAGATCGGCCGGCACCTCCGGATTGACCACGCGCGGCCGCCGCGGCTCGCGCTCGATGATCGCATAGAGAATCGACGCCGTGCTCTCGCCGCCGAAGGGCCGCACGCCGGTCACCGCTTCGTAGAGCACCACGCCGAGCGCGAAGAGGTCGCTCGCCGGACCCAGCTCGCCGACCCGGCCGTCCGCCTGCTCCGGCGACATGTACGCGGGCGTGCCCAGCGCCTCCCCGTCCTTCGTGAGCTGCGCGCTCGACGTGAGGTCCCGCGCCAGCCCGAAATCCGCGAGCTTGGGCACCCAGACCGGCGCGCCGGGCGCGATCGCCGTGTCGTTCGGCCCGCGCGCGCGCGCCGTCCCCGCGCCCGCCGCGGCGCCGGAGCCGCCGCCGGCATCGGCGCGCGCCAGCAGGATATTCTCCGGCTTGATGTCGCGGTGCAAAATGCCGTGCTGGTGAGCGTGTTCGAGCGCCAGCGCGACGTCGCGCAGCAACCGCACCGCGCGCCGCATGGCGGAGCGCATGGAACCGGCCGCCGGGTGCGGGGCGGGGGCGGCGTGGTCGGCGACACGCGGCCCCGCCGGGGCGAGCCGGCCGCCCGGCAGTTCGCCGCCCACACCCTCACGCATCAGGAAATCGCGGAAGGAGCCGCCTTCGACGTACTCCAGGGCGAGGAAGGGCCGCCCCTCGGCCACGCCCACTTCGTGGACCTGCACGATGTTGGGATGGCTCAGTTGCGCGGCCGTCCGCGCCTCGCGCAGGAAGCGCTCCTCGGCCTCGCCGCGCGGCGTGAGCGCGGGGCGCAAGCCGCCCGCGCGGGGCGTCGCCACGGCGGCGGTATGCGCGGCGCCGAATTCCGCCGTCAGCCATTTGAGCGCGACAAAACGGCAGAGATCCTGGTCCCATGCCTTGTAAACGGTGCCCATTCCGCCCCGCCCCAGGGGCGCGGTGATGACGTACTTCCCGAAGAGATTCGCCGGCTCCCTGCGCGCCGCGACGACTTCGGTCGGCTCTACGGCAGTTCCGCCACCGCTGCCGCCGCCCGCGGGTGGACGCGTCATCGCGTCCTTCCCCGCGGCGCCGGGCGGCTCGGCGACGGTCTCCAATCCGGCGGCGGCCGGCGCAGGGTGCGCCGTCAGGTACCCGCGCCCGATCAGCACTTCGCCCAGGCGCGGCACGATCCCGCCCGCGCGTGCGCTTTCCGCCATCACCGCCAGGCAGGTCGCCAGTTGCTCCGCCGTGATCATCCCCTGCGCAACCAGCATCTCCCCGAAACGTCGCTCCTCGGTAGTCGCGTCGGGCGGGGGGGTCGCGTCTACCGGGGGTGGGGAGTCCATGGTTCCTCGAGAGGCAGAAGCGCCAGAGAATGCCGCAGCCCGTGGCCGGGCCCGACGCGACGTTTGGACGTTTAGGGGTTTGGCGGTTTGGAGAAGTCGGGGGATCCACACCCCGAATGGGAAACTCCATCCCCTCTCGGGCCGCCATGGATCCACAACCTTCGACCTCTCGAAACCTCCAAACCGCTAAACCTCCAAACCCCCAAACCTGGTTGGCCCCGCACAGCGGATCCGCCCGGCCGACTACTTCTCGCTCTCCGCCTTCCCGCCCTTCTCGATCAGTGCCCGCAGGTGCGAAACCGGCACCGCCATCTGGATGACCATGGCCGTGTAACGCGAGCCCGCGCCGTCCGGCGTTTGCACGATCGGCGCGATGCGCTGGGCGACGCCGACGACGTTGCCGCGCCGGTCGGTGACCGGGCCGCCGCTCGAACCCGGCGCGATCTGCGCCGTGATGCAGATGGTCTCGGCAGGCGCACGCAGGAAACGATTGCGCGGATCCGCGAAGGCGGCCATGCGCGAAATCACGCCGGTCGTGAAGAGGTAGAACCGGCCGTCCGGATGGCTCAGGACGGCGATCTCCTCGCCCGCCTCCGGATCGGTCCGCGCCAAGGGCAACGGCGTGAACGGCCCGCCGTCAATGCGCAGGAGCGCAAGGTCGTGACCCGGGTCGGTTGCCACCAGCGCACGCACCGGATAGACCACCCCATGCCGGTCGAGGGCGAGGATCACGTCCTTCGGGTCCTTCCCCTCCTCGGAGAGCACGTGGTAGTTGGTCGCGACCAGGCCGTCCGCCCCGACCAGGAACCCGGAGGCGGTGGAGGTATGCCAGCGGGTGCACTTCTTGCAGCGGAAGCGCGCGCCGAGGACTACCGTGCTCTCCGCCAGCCGCCGGTAGAGCTCGGGGCCGGTCAGGTCTTTCACCGATGGCTGCGGCGGGGTTGCCGCAGCGGCGCCGGCGCCTCCGCTCGGGCCCTGCTTGAGAAGTTCCGTCACCCGCGCGCTGCCGCCGCGGTCGCCCAGATCCGCGAGGGCGGCGTCCAGCTTCTTGCGCAGCCCTTCGTCCTGGACCGACAGGTGCTCCGGCGCCACCTCCGGGACGGCTTCCTCGTGATCGTCCGCGCGCGCGGCACGCGGCTCCGGTCCTCCCCCGAGCAGGAATGCCACGAGCCACGCGCCGAGCGTTGCGGCCGCCCACCGGTGTCTGACGTTCATGAAGCGTCTCCTGCGATCGACCCATCGACAAAGCGCGCCGCCCAATCTACAATCCCGCGTCGGCCCCCTGCAACCGGAACTTGAGTTTTCAAGGAGGTACCGTATGGACCTCGGTCTGGCCGGAAAGGTCTTCCTCGTCTGCGGCGGAAGCAGCGGACTGGGCCTCGGGATCGCCGAGCGCCTGTGCCGCGAGGGCGCGCGCGTCACGATCGCCGGCCGCAACGCGGCGCGCCTCGACGCCGCCCGGGCCCGCCTCGCCGGACTGGGCGCGGGCGCGGCGGCGGCCGAGGTCGCGGACGTGGCGCGCGCCGCGGACTGCGAACGGGTCGTCGCGGCCACGGTGGCCCGCTGGGGCGCGCTCCACGGCGTGCTCGCCAACGCCGCCGGCCCGCGCAGCGCGCCCTTCGTCGAGACCACCGAAGCCGACTGGGAGCAGGCGATCGCGCTCTGCCTGCTCCCCGCGGTGCGGCACGCGCGCGCCGCGCTCCCGGTCAAGACCGCGGCCCGCTCCGGCCGCCTCCTCTTCCTCACCTCCATGGCCGCGCTCCAGCCCGCCAAGAACCTCATCCTGTCGACCACCGTCCGCGCCGGCGTACACGGATTCGCGAAATCCCTCGCCGACGAGGTCGGCGCGCACGGCATCACGGTAAACTGCCTGTGTCCGGGATTCACCCGAACGGAGCGGCTGACCGAGCTGGCCTCCGACCTCGCGCGGCGCGAGGGGGGGACCGTGGCGGCGGTCGAGGCCCGCTGGGCGGCCTCGGCGCCGCTCGGGCGCATCGGCCGGGTCGAGGAACTGGCGAACGCCGCCGCCTTCCTGCTCTCGGACGCGGCGAGCTTCATCACCGGGCAGAAGCTGGTCGTGGACGGGGGGCTGGTCCGGGCGGTGTAGACGAACGCGGAGGCAGGGCCCCGCGCGCGGACTCCTTCTCGGGTCTCTCCCCGTACTCGTCGCCGTCGCGGTACTCGTCCCCGTTCTCGTACTCGTCCCCGTACTCGTCCCCGTTCTCGTACTCGTTCTCGTACTCGTACTCGAACGCACAGGGCGTTCGAGTACGAGTACGAGTACGAGTACGACGGACGACGGACGACGAACGCCGCGGTGGGGAGGGAGTTACGGCGCGCGCCCCGCCAACCACCGCCGCAACTCGGCCTGCAGCGCCTCGACGCGTGGGTAGCGGTCCTCCGGGCGCGCGGCCAGCGCCCGCCGGCAGACGGCCGCGAGCGGCGGGGGCACCTCCGCGCCGTACGTCGGCGGAGCGGAACGCGCCGCCGCGAGCAGCACCTCCATCAGCGTCCGCCCGGTGTGCGGCGGAGATCCGGTAACTACCTCATGCAGGATCGCGCCCAGCAGGTACACGTCCGTCCAGGGCCCGATCTCCTGCCAGCGCGCTTCGACCAGTTCGGGCGGCATGTAGCTCGGAGTACCCACCGGCGCGCGCACGCTCGACCGGTGAAAGGCGCGAGTCTCGGTCGCTGAGGTCTCTTCCATCGCCACGGCCAGGTCCCAGTCCATGACCAGGACCTCGCCGAACCGGCCCACCATGACGTTGTCCGGCTTGACGTCGCGGTGCACCAGCCCCTTGCTGTGAGCGTAGCCGAGCGCGTTGCCGACCCCGAGCAGGAGTTCGACGTGCCGCTCCAGGTCGTACTCGCCGGCCGCCGCGCGCTCCGCCGCGGTCTCCGGATGCAACAGGCGTTTCCAGGAGGTCCCCTCGACCAGCTTCATCACCAGGAAGAGCCGTCCGTCGGGAGCGCGCGCCAGTTCATGCACCGGACAGATGTTCGGGTGGTCGAGCATGCCGGTCACGAGCGCGCCGGAGACGAAGCGGGCGAGCGCGTCGGCGCCGCGCCGGTCGGCGTGCGGGACCTTGACGGCGACCTCGCGGAAGAGGCTGGCCTGGCGCGCGCGATAGACGACGCCCATCCCGCCGCGACCGATTTCCTCGACGAATTCGAGGTGCGGGGGAACGGAGGCCGGGACGGAGGAGGGTGCGGACCCGGACCCGGGCGGCGCGGCCGAGCTCGCCGCGGAGGTCGAGGCGGACGTGGGGGCGGACGCGCCATCCCGCGCCGGTCCCACGCAGGTCAAGGTCGGCAAGCGCGTGAGGTCGCCGAAGCGGAACTGGGCGCGCGTTTCGTCGGCCGCCCGATAGGTCGCGCCGGGCGGCAGCGTGTCCCAGCACGCGCCCTCGGGCAGCGTGCGCGTCCACAGGCGGCGCAGTTCGGCTTCGGCCAGCATCGAGATTCCCCCGACTTCTCGCTCAATGGTGGGGGGAGTCTATCATGGCGGGGGTGGGGACTCAACGAACCGTGGGGAGACGGGGGCGGGGTGGGGGCGCGGCGACCCCGACCGAGCGGCGGCGTGGGGCGGGCGGATTGTCACACTGTCGAGCGGATTGTTACAATGTCCCATTGTCTCATTGACCTCTTGATGCGACCTGGGAGTACCGGGATGACCCTACCGCGTCGCGCGCACCCGGGGGGAGGCACGCCAAACGAGAATGGCCTGTGGGGGGCCCCCGGCAGGCCGCGGCGTGAGCCCGGAATCACCAACCTCTCGCATCCTGAGTTCAATGAGACAATGCGACAATGACACAATGAGACAATCCCCGGGTAGGAGATGCTCCTGCCTCCCGCGCCCTCCCCCCTCCCCCCTCCCCCATAAGCGCTAACCTAAGGCTTGACTCGTCGGGCGGCTTTGCTATACTCGGCGGCCATGAGCGCAAAGCCGATGGACGAAGAGTGGACCGTGGTAGCGAGCCTGTTGCCGCCGGAATGGCGGGAACTGGCGCGGCGGACAGGGGCCATGCAACGCGCACGCGGCGAAATCACGACGCCCGACGTGCTTCTG
>JACRIP010000190.1 GCA_016220045.1 Planctomycetota bacterium | reverse complement strand
GCGGCGCGCGGGCGCGCACGGAGTCAGGTGAAGTTCGTAGAATGCGGCCGAGCGCGGCGCCGAGAGCCAGCACGGCCTCCGGCGTGAGCGGGCCGGTGTTGGCGACGTCGCGAATGCCGTCGGTCCCGAACAGTCGAGCGGGCATGAATTGCTCCCGGTGGGGGGAGAGGGGCTATCCCCTATTTCGGCTTCTCTTCGGGAGGAATGTAGAGGATGAACTCCTGGAGCGCCTCGACCAGTTGGGCGTTCTTCGGGCCGCCCTCGCGGATGCGCAGCCGCAGCGGGACCTTGAAAGTGCCGCCGGGCTGCATCTGGGTCGTGGGGTCCGCGTAGAGATCGAACGGATCGGCGACCAGCAGCACGCCCTTCTCGTTGAGCAGCGGGCGTTCGGCGCGCGGCAGCTTGATGCGAACGGAGACTTCGGCGGGGCGCGGCTCGAAGCGGTACGGGAAGGTCGCCGGCAGGAGGACGGAGACCCGGCCGGTGTACTCCTCGATGAGCGGGGCCTCGTCGACGGTCACGACGACGGAGATGCTGTCGGTGCAGAACACGTTCTCCCCGTCGAGCCGCGGCTGGATGCGCGACTTCTGGGAGAAGGACTCGCGCGCGCGCGTGACGTCGATCTTGGCGATGCCGATCTCGCTATGGTCGCGCAGGACGTGGCGCGGGCCGCGAATGCGGACCTGGGAGGGGGAGACCTCGACGCGCGCCACGCGAAACCCCTCCTCGGGCGTTCCGGTGAGACAGTCGGCGGCGAGCACGCGCATCACCTTCTCCCCTTCCGGGGCGACGGTGACGCGGAGCAAGCCGGGGGTGACGCGGGCGCGGATGCCCGGCGGCAGGTCGAAGTCCTTCTCGCCGAGCTGGACCTGGACGACTTCGGTGGCGGCGAGGTCGGCGCCGCTCAGGATGACGCGCGGGCGGCACACGAGTTCGCGGGGCGCCAGGTTGCGCATCGTGCCCTTCGAGCCCTTCAGGATGACCGAAACTTCGTCCACCTCGTGTCCGGCGCCGTCCTCCGCCTTCAGGACCAGGACGCCTTCGGGGACCTCGAGGGACAGCCGGGCGCTGAGGACCGGGCTCTCCTCGGCGTATTCGGCATTGACGTAGGACCAGAGCAGGAGCGCAAGGAGCAGGGCCATGCCCTTGGTCTGCAGGTCTTCGGTGAGGATCTGGCGGAGTCGCTGGATCATGCGTTGCGCTCCTCGGCCGGTGCGCCGCGTTCGCCCGGCGGCGGGAGCGGTGCGCGGGTCAAGAGGTCGCGCAGCAGGCGGCGCAGGCTCTCCCGGTCCACGTCGTGGGTCAGGCGACCGCCGGAGCCGACCGAAATGGCGCCGGTCTCCTCGCTCACGATCACGGTGATCGAATCGCTCTCCTCGGTGATCCCGATGCCGGCGCGGTGGCGCGTGCCGAGGGTCTTGGCGATGTCGGGGTTGTCGGAGAGCGGGAAGAGGCAGCCGGCGGCGGCGACGCGGTCGTTCTGCAGGATGATCGCGCCGTCATGGAGCGGCGTGCCGGGGTAGAAGATGGTCTCGATGGCCTCGCTCGAGACCTCGGCGTCGAGCCGGACGCCGCCCTCGATATAGCCCCCGAGACTGACCTCGCGCTCGATGGCGATCAGCGCGCCGTGGCGCTTCTTCGAGAGCCGGGTCGCCGCTTTCTCGATTTCGTCGAGCACGGAGGACTCGCGCGCCATGAAGCGCTCCATGAACGGGTTCTGGCCGAGCAGGGTGAGCGCGCGTCGCAGTTCCGGCTGGAAGATCACGATCAGGGTCAAGGCGAGGTAGGGGAGGATCCACTCCAGGATCCACCGGATGTGGACGAGCTGGAAGATCTGGGTGAGCCACATCACGATGACGAAGGCGAAGACGCACAGGAAGATGAAGCCGCGGATGATGCCGGCGGCGCGCGTGCCGCGCATAAACTTGAGGAGGTAGTAGAAAACCGCGAAGAGGAAGGCGATCTCCAGGAGCGCCTTCGACAGTTCGCGGGGATCGGTCAGGAGGTCGGACATGCGCGGGGGGATGACTCATCGAAAGAGCCGTGGGGAGGCGGGTTTGGAGGTTTGGCGGTTTGGAAGTTTAGAGATCGTTGGGGTGCTGAGGTCCAATTACATGGCGCACGGGGTCACCCGTGCCCATCCCTGTCCTGTCGCATCGGTCTGGGGCGCGGGACCACCCCGAGCGATCCAAACCTCCCAACCGCCAAACCTCCAAACGCCGACGCCGGCGGCGCGTGCGAGGATCGCGGCCTGCCGGCGCGTGTCCGTTCGGACATCAACCGGCCGAGTCGCCGCCGGCGTCGGCGACGATGGCGTCGGCCACCCGCGCGACGCGGGCGATCGCGCGCACGTCGTGAACGCGGACGACGTGGGCGCCGGCGGCGATCGCGAGGGCGACCGCCGCGGCCGTGCCCTCGACGCGCTGGTCGGGGGGGAGATCCAGGATCCTCCCGAGGAAATTCTTGCGCGACGGCCCGACCAGAAGGGGCCGTCCGAGCGCATGAAACGCCTCCAGGCGGCGCAAGATTTCCAGGTTGTGCTCGAGGGTTTTGCCGAAGCCGATGCCCGGATCGACGAGCAGGCGGGCGGCGGCGATTCCGGCGGCGAGCGCGGCCCGGAGGCGCCCGGCCAGGTGGTCGCGGACTTCCCCGACCACGTCGTCGTAGCGGGGCGCGACCTGCATCGTGGCGGAGGTGCCCTGCCGGTGCTTCAGCACGAGCGCCGCGGCGCCGCGCGCGACCGTCGGCAGCATCTCCGGGTCGTCCAGTCCGGCGGACACGTCGTTGACGATCACGGCGCCGGCGTCGAGCGCCGCCGCCGCCACCCGCGCCTTGGTCGTGTCCACCGAGATCGGCGCGCGCGTTTGCCGCGCCAGCGCCCGGATCACCGGCAGCACCCGCCGCTCTTCTTCCTCGGCCGCCACCGGCGCCGCGCCGGGACGGGTCGACTCCCCGCCGACGTCCAGCGCGTGCGCGCCCTCGCCGAGCAGGGCCAGCCCGTGCGCGACGGCCGCTTCCGGATCGACGAACCGTCCGCCGTCCGAGAACGAGTCGGGGGTAACATTGACAATGCCCAGGATCGCCGTGCGTGCGCCCAGCTCCAGGACCGTGGCGCCGCAGGGGACCGAAAAGCGCGGGCGGGGGGCGAAGCTCATGGGCGCGGGTCCGGGTGGTGCCGGGGGAGGGTGTCGCCAAAGGCAACGATCGGTGGCCCTTCGGTGCAGGCCGGAAGGCCTGCACCACAATTGCCGGAGACCTCGCGGACGACTTCCGAGGTGCGCGGAACCCTTGCGGCGCAGGCGTCCTCGCCTGCGCCGCGCTCAGCGCGGCCGGATTCTCCCGCCGCGTGTTGGTGCGTCGGCGGTCATCCGTCCGGCGCACACCGACCATCGGTCACCGACCACGGGTCACTGACCACCGGTCACCGACCACCGACCACCGTCAGCCGCCGCTACGTCGCGGGCTGCGGCGGCGTGGCCACCTCGCGGGCGCGCTCGATCTCGCGTCCCTTCAGGATCGTATCCACGTCCGTGCTGTTCAGCACCTCGTACTTGAGCAGCGCCCTCGCCATGCGCTCGGTGGTCTCGTGATTCTCCTCCAGCAGCGTGCGCGCCCGCTGGCAGCACTCCTCCAGGATGCGCCGCACCTCGCGGTCGATCTCATTCGCGGTCGCCTCGCTGTGATTGCGCGTGCGCGCGATCTCCCGGCCGAGGAACATGTGCTCCTCGTTCTCCATGTAGTTCACCGGACCCACCGCCTCGCTCATGCCCCACTCGCAGACCATCAGCCGCGCGAGCTGCGTCGCCTGCTTGAGATCGTTCTGCGCGCCCGCCGAGATGTCCTTGCAGAAGATCTCCTCGGCCGCCCGCCCGCCGAAACAGACCGTGATCTGCGACAGTACGTAGCGCTTCGAGACGTTGTGCCGGTCCCGGTCGGGCAGCCGCATCGTCATCCCGCCGGTCATGCCGCGCGGCACGATCGAGACCTTGTGCACCGACTCGACGCCCGGCAGCATCATCGACACCATCGTGTGCCCGGCCTCGTGGTAGGCCGTGACCCGGCGGTCCTCCTCGTCCACCACGCGGCTGCGCTTCTGGCGGCCCCACTTCACCTTGTCGCGCGCCTCTTCCAGGTCCTCCTGCTCGACGAAGTCCTTCTTCTTCATCACGGCGCGCAGCGCGGCCTCGTTGATCGTCGCCTCGAGGTCGGCGCCGGAGAAGCTCGGCGTGGTCTTGGCGAGCGTCGGGAGGTCCACGTCCTTGCCCATCTTGACGCGCTTGGCGTGGACGCGCAGGATGGCCTCGCGGCCCTTGAAATCGCTGAGGTCGATGACGATTTCGCGGTCGAACCGGCCCGGGCGCAGGAGCGCGGGGTCGAGGACGTCCGGCCGATTGGTGGCGGCAATGACGATGATGTCGTCGTCGGTGTCGAAGCCGTCCATTTCCACCAGGATGGCGTTCAAGGTCTGCTCGCGCTCGTCGTGTCCGCCGCCGAGTCCGGAGCCGCGCCGGCGCCCGACCGCGTCGATTTCGTCAAGGAAGATGATGCAGGGCGAGTTGTCCTTGGCCTGGCGGAAGAGGTCGCGCACGCGCGACGCGCCGACGCCGACGAACATCTCGACGAAGTCCGAGCCGCAGATCGAGAAGAAGGGGACCTCGGCCTCGCCGGCGATCGCCTTGGCGAGCAGGGTTTTTCCCGTACCCGGGGCGCCGACCAGGAGGACGCCGCGCGGGATGCGGCCGCCGATCCGCTGGAACTTGGCCGGGTCGCGCAGGAACTCGATGATTTCCCCGACCTCTTCCTTGGCCTCCTCGATGCCGGCCACGTCGTCGAAGGTGACCTTGCGCTGTTCCTTGGTGGCGAGGCGGGCGCGCGAACGGCCGAAGGAGAGGACGCCGCCGGGCCCCGAGGGCGAGCGGATCTGGCGGAAGAGGAAGTACCACGCGAGGACGAAGAGCAGCACCCAGGGAATCAGCGGCAGGATGAACTGCATGAGCAGGACATTGGGCGGGACGAAGTGGAAGTTCTTCTCGGGGTTTTCGAGCTGGAAGGCGATATGGTCCATCACCGAGCGGGGCTCGCCGTTGATGGTGGTGACTTCCTTGAGGTAGCCTTCGGGGAAGGTGGTGCGATAGGCCTTGTGCGGCTGGCCGGGCTGGAACTGGCCGCGCGCCTCGTTTCCCTCGATCTCCACGGTCTTGATGTTGCGCTGTTTGAGGAGCTGGAAGAACTCGACGTAGGAGATTTCCTGCGGCATGCCGGCGACCCCGCGTCCACCGTAGTAGTAGACGATCGCGGCGACGATGGTGAAGAGCAGGAAGACCAGGGCGCCGCGCGGGCGGCGTTCCGCGTTGCGGAGGGAGGCGGCGTCCGGGCGTTTGGGCTTCTCCGGGGGGGTGGGTGCGGCGTCGTTCATCGTTCCTTGTCCGTTCGGGTGTGCGGGCCGTTACCAGGCCTTCTCCAGGCGTTGGACCGTCCAGCGGGCGAGCTTCTCGATGGCCTCGGCGCTCGCGCCGTCCACCGACTCGCCCCGGCGCGTGGAGAAGGGCGCCGTGACGGTACGGGTCTCCTTGACCAGGACTTTCCCCGAGCTGCGCTCGGTCAGCGTGATTTCCAGCGTGATCGAGACCGCCGACTCGAGGACGACTTCGCGCGTGCCCTCGACCAGGGCCGGCGTCGCGACCCCGGTGATCCGCCCGGCCAGCGTCGCGTCCGCGCGATCCGCCGGGGCGATGCGCCAGGGCGTCCGCGAGTGGATCTCGCGCGTCACGGCGTTCGTCAGGGCGAATTCGAAGAGCCGGCGGTCGGTGGTGTTGTCGAAGATCGGCACCGCGACGGTGCGCACCGTGTCGATGTAGACCGGCTGCGTCGAGTAGCCGCAGCCCGCGAGGAGCGCCCCGAGCGGCAGCACCAAGAGCGGGAGCAGCAGGAACGCCGGCAGCGCACGCCGGGCGCGGACGCGACTCACTTCTCGCCGATCTCCGACAGCTTCTCCTGCGCGCGCTTGGCCCACTTCGAGGCCGGGAAGTTCTTGACGATGCGCTTCAGGTAGAGGCGCGCGGCCGGCGGTTTGTCGCGCTGCACGTAGAAGAGCGCGGTCTCGAAATCCTTCTCGGCTTTCGCGTCGTCGATCTCGCTCAGCCGTTCCTTCGCCGCGTTCAGCTTGTCGCCGTTCGGGTTCTCCTCGAGGTAGCGCTCGAAGGTCTTCCGGGCGTCGTCGAGCGGCTGCGGATCGTATTCCACTCCTTCGTGCGCGTGGAGCTGCGCGGTCCCCTTCGAGTAGAGCGCCGTGGGCGCGAATTCGCTGTCCGGATAGTCCTTGAGAAAGGCGTCGTACTCCAGCGCCGAGTCCTCGAAGGACTCCTCCTGGTAGAGCTGCTGCGCCAGGAGGAGCCGGTAGCGCGCGCAATCCTCTTCGTAGGGGTACTTCTCGACCACCCGGCGGATGATTTCGCGCCCGGTGCCCCGCCCCGAGAGGATGTACACGCCGAGGATATCTTTTTTTGCGCCCTTGAGCATGGCGTCGCCGCAGGCGAGCTCGCGGCGGATGATCTCCTTGAGCAGCGGCGTGCGCGGGTAGCGTTCGAGGAACTCCTCGAAGGCCTGCCAGGCGCGGTAGAACTTGCCGGCGGCGAAGAGGGACTCGGGGTACATGTAGTAGGACTGTTCCTTGACGCCGGGCTCGAGGCAGTATTCGCCGATGCGCAAGAACTCGCCGGCGGCGTCGTCGAATTTGCCCTTGTCGAAGAGGGCGCGGGCCTTCTTGTAGAGGGTCTGGGGATCGGCGGATTCGTAGTCCTTGGTATCGACGAAGCCGGTATCGGGGCTCCAGATCCATTTGGCGGCGGCGTCGCGGGGGGCTGCGGCGAGGGCGGAGGCCAGGAGCAGGCCCAGCAGGGTCATCGTGCGGAGGGAAACCCGGGGATGCATGACAACACCTCTACGTGACATACCGGAGCATCCGCGGCTCGCGACCTGCGAGCGACGCGATGTAGCGGGTCAGGAGCCGGCGGAGGTCGGCGAGCGTGGGCTCGGCGACGCGCACGCGGTCGAGCGCCGTGACGCGGCCGGCGGCCAGGCCGTCGGCGAGCGCGAGGGTGCCGGGCGCGACCGGGAAGACGCCTTCGTGCCCGGCGCGGCAGGCGCGGCACAGGCCGCCGCCGAGCCGGCAGGAGAAGACCACGCGCTCCTCGCCGTCGAGCGACCGCCGGCACCCGGCGCAGCCCGCGAAGCGCGGCGCAAAGCCGAGGTGGCCGAGCGCCTGGGCCTCGAAACGGCTGAGCGAGAGCGGGTGCCAGGCGCCGCGCGCCAGGGCGGCCAGGGTGGCGACCGCCTGGTCGAAGAGCTCCGGGTGCGCCACGCCCTCGACCGTCAGCTCGGAGAGCAGTTCGACGATCCACAGCGCGGTGTTCAACCGGTCGAGGTCGCGCCGCAGCTCGGGAAACCCGTCGCGCATCACGCAGGCGGTCAGGATCGACAGGCCGTCGCCGCCGCGCTCCAGAAAGACGATTTCGTTGAGCGCCAGGAGGTCCAGCGCGCCCTCGAAGGCCGATTTCTTGCGCTTGGCGCCCTTGGCGATCGCCTTGACCTTCCCGTGCTCGCGCGCGAAGAAGGTGACGATCTGGCTGGTTTCGCTGTAATCGATCCGGCCGACGGTCAGGGCCGGGGTCTTGATCGCGGCCATGGCCCTCCACGGAGCGGCGACGGATCGCAACGTCCGAGTCCGGTCATTATAGTCGTCGAGGGGTGCCGGTCAAGCCTTTAATATTGGTTGACAGCGAGCGCGACGGGTCTCTATCATCCAACGTTCGTCCGGGTCTCGGGGGTCGAGACTCTTGCCGCAACCGCAACCGCCGCTGCCGCCACACCACGGGGGAACTCCATGTCCGCGCGCCGCGCCTTGGCCGTCACCGCGTGCTTTGCGTTCGCCATGATCGGGGACTCCCTGCCCGGGCTCTCGCTGCGCAGCGCGATCTCCGCCGCGCCCGCCTTCCTGAATCCCGCCCCGCTGCGGTCGACGCCGCTCTTCTCCGGCGCCGGCGCGGCCGCGCCCGTCGCATGCAGCTTCAGCGCCGGCGACATCCCGCCCGAGGCCCTGCGCGACCTGGATTCTCCGCCCGGCTACGAGTACTGGCGGACCGTGACCGCCAAGGTCACCGCCTACGACCCCTCCTACCGCTGTTGCGGCGATTCGGCCGATGGTCGCACCTCGATCATGGACGACGCCTGGATCATGGATGGGGTGGCCGTCGACCCGCGCGCCATTCCCTACCGCACGCTCTTGCTCGTCCCGGGCGTCGGCTTCCGCGAGGCCGACGACACCGGCAGCGCGATGCGCCAGAGTTGGGAACGCGAGAGCGTCTATCACATCGACGTGCGCATGCCGTATTTCGAGCAGGCGCGCGAGTGGGGCGTCAAGTACCTCCAGATCAAGCTCTACCGCAAAGCGGAAACCGAGTAGACTCGGTCCCCGCGGAAGAAGGAGCGCACGCCATGCGCGCCAGCAGCGACGGCGGGATCTGGTTCGACGTCATGGGCGACTCCGGCCCCTTCTCCAAATTCGGACACTCGATCGGCTACCGCGTTCGCGGCAAGGCCTCCGCCTACCTCATCGACTGCGGCGCCCCGCTTTTCGAAGTCCTCACCGAAGCCGAGCTGCGCGACCTGCGCGGCATCATCGGCACGCACTCCCACGACGACCACCGCCGCTGGTTCACCGATCTCGCGCTCTACAAGCGCTACATCGCGCCCAAGCGCGAGCGGCTGCGGCTGATCACCAGCGAGACCATCCAGGAGGAGTTCGCGAAGACCTCGCGCGGCGCGCTGGAACGCTCGCTCACGCCGGATTCGAAGCAGGTCGTGGAAGTCCCCTACGGGGATTTCGTGGAGCCGTGCGTGATCGGGCCGCGCGCGCGCTACCGCATCCGGCCGGTCCCGCAGGGCGGGGACGCCTGGGCGTGGCGCGTGGTGGACGCGGACGGCGAGGTCGTCGCGCCGGCGGATGCGAAGGTGGTGATCGCGGGGCGGGAGGGCGCGAACCGCCCGCGCCTGCTCTTCCGCGATCCGGCGAGCGGGGAATGGGTCGAGCCGGAGTCGTTCTACGCCTACGGTCAGCGGGTATTCTACGAGGAGAACCAGAACGCGCTGCGCGACGAGGAGTCGGGGTTCGAGATCCGGGCGCTCAAGTCGCCGATCTGGCACGGGCCGCCGACGATCGGCGTGGAGATCGTGAGCGCGGACGAGCGGCTGGTCTTTTCGTCGGACACGGTCTTCAACCCCGACCTGTGGCAGGCGCTCGCGGAGGAGTACCACCCGCAGCGCCTGCCGATGGGGCGCGAGGCCTTCGAGCAGGCAAGCGTGATCTACGGGGACATCAACCACTTCATCGAGCGGACGTGGTCGCCGGAGCGGCTGGCGGATGCGCGCGCGGCGTACGAAGGCGCGACGGTGATCCACGACGTCGGCGACCGCGGCAGCGTCGTGCACACCGACTACGACCAGGTCGTGCGCGCGGGCGGGCCGTTTGCCATGCTCACCCACAGTCCGGACCGGTTCGTTTCGGAGTACCCGCTGGCGATTACGGGGAAGACCTTCCGCGTGCTGGGCGGGACGATCTTCGAGGAGGTCGCGGGCGAGCTGCTGGAGCTGAACGCGGACGTGTACTACCGGAGCTTCCCGCACGCATACGTAGGATACCGTAGTTCGAAAGGCGACTACCGGCTGGTGGACAAGGGGGGGTACGTGGCGGTGGTCAAGCGGGGGGAGGAGTCGCCGTATCCGACGAAGTTCTACTTCGACATGTACCGGGACGTGAAGGGGCAGTATCTGGTCGAGCCGGGGCCGAACGCGGACTACGTGACGCGGCCGGACGGGCGGATCGAGCGGGTGGAGTGGGACGAGAAGGGTTCGCGGGGCGGGCCGGTGAAGAACCTGAGGAGCGAGGTGACGGCGCGGCGGGCGCGGGAGCGGGGAGCGGAGGCGGCCGAGAGCGCGAGTGCGGGTGCCGGTGCGGGCGCGGGTGCGGGTGGGATTGGGGGAGTGGACGCGCGCGCGCGCGCCGGGAACGCGGCGGGCGATGCGAATGCGCTGCCGGCGGCGCAGCGGCGGGTGCCGGGGAAGGCCCAGGCGGCGCGGGGCAAGGCGAAGCGGAAGCCGGCGGCGGCGCGGAAG
>JACRIP010000195.1 GCA_016220045.1 Planctomycetota bacterium | reverse complement strand
GCTGGCGGCCGGGCCGGGCGAAGCGGCGGCCGAGCCGTGGTGCTGGCGCGGGCTGGCGGAGCACGTCCAGGGCGAGGTCGGCAACGCGCTGGGGTTCTACGGGAAAGCCCTGGCGGCGGCGCCGCGCTATGCGCCGGCGCTGCTCTTGCGGGCGCTGGCCTATGCGCGTCAGGGGGAGACGGCGAAGGCGACGGAGGACCTGGCGCGGGCGATCCAGGTGGATCGGAACTGGGGCTGGTCGTACGTCGAAGGCGGCTTTGCGGGCGTCGACGCCGGCGTGCGCACGGGGCTCCTGAAGGACCTGAACGCGCTCAGCAAGCTCAACGCGCGCGCCGGCTGGCCGATCTGGATGCGCGGCGTGCTGCTGCATCGCAAGGGGGATCTCGCGGACGCGCGGACCGAGTACGCCCGGGCGCAGGAGCTGCTGGCCGGCGCGCCGATGCTCGCGGCTGATCTTACGCAGCTCGCGCTCGATCGGGGGGACGCCAAGGAGGCGCGCGAGGCCGCGGAGCGCTTTCTGAAACTCGCGCCGCGTTCGCCCTTCGCGGGGTGGGCGGCCGAGACCGCGCGGAAACGCTGAGCCCTCGCGATAGTTCTGTGTCGTGCGTGCCGGCGGTGGGCCGCCGAACGGGGTTTGGAGGTTTAGGGGTTTGGCGGTTTGGAGGCTCTTGGTCAGGCGGCCCGATGAGGAAGTGCCACGCCTTGAGATGCCGGGTAGCGGACCCCCGGGTGCTGCCAAACCGCCAAACCTCTAAACCTCCAAACCTGTCGGCATCCAGCTTGAGGACCGGGAGTTTCCCATCCACCTTTCCGACTTTCTCTTCGCGCTGCCGCGCGAGCTGATCGCGCAATCGGCGGTCGAACCGCGCGACCAGGCGCGGCTCATGGTGCTGGAGCGCGCGAGCGGGGCCGTCACGCACCGGCGATTCGCCGATCTGCACGACTACCTGCGCGCCGGCGACCTCTTGGTGCTGAACGACACGCGGGTGATTCCGGCGCGGCTCTTCGGGCGGCGCGCGACCGGCCGGCTGATCGAACTGCTCCTGGTGCGGGAGGCGGGGGGCGGCGCGTGGGAGAGCATTGTCGGCGGGGGGAAGGGCCTGCGCATCGGGGAAACGCTGGAGATCGAGGGCGGGGCGGGCGCGCGGGCGACGATGGCGGCGAAGCTCGCCCCGGGCCGCTGGCGGGTGGGGTTCGACGCGGCGGACGCGCGCGCCATCCTGGCCGCCGCCGGCAAGGCCCCGCTGCCGCCCTACATTCACCGCCCCAAGCTCGACGACCCGGCGCGGGAGAGCGACCGGGTGCGCTACCAGACCGTCTACGCTCACCACGACGGGGCGATCGCGGCGCCGACGGCCGGGCTGCATTTCACGCCGGAGTTGTTGGGGAGGTTGGGGAGCGCGGGCGTGGAGATGCGCTACGTCACGCTGCACGTCGGGCCGGGGACCTTTCGGCCGATGACGGCGGAGCACGTGGAGGAGCACGAGTTGGAGGCGGAGCGCTTCCGGGTCGGGGCGGAGACGGTGGCGGCGCTCGCGCGGGCGCGGTCGGAAGGCCGGCGGGTGGTGGCGGTGGGGACGACGTGTACGCGCGTGCTGGAGACCCTGGCGCGGCGGGGGGAGCTGCCGGCGGCGCCGGATCAGGGGAAGACCTGGGTGCGGGAGGAGGGGGGCGGCGGGCTCCAGGGGGAGTCGGCGCTTTTCATCTACCCGCCGTTCGAGTTCCGGACCGTGGGCGCGCTGGTGACGAACTTCCATCTGCCGGACGGTTCGCCGCTGGTGCTGGCGGCGGCCTTTGCGGGGCGGGAGAAGCTGCTCGCCGCCTACCGGGAGGCGGTGGCCCAGCGGTACCGGTTCTTCAGCTACGGCGACGCGATGGTGGTGGTGTAGGCGGGCGGTCGGGTCGTCGGCCGCGCGGCGGGCGATGGGTACCTGCGGTCGAGCGCCGTGTGGTTCAGCGGTGGGCGCGTGTCGTCCGCCCGCTGGAGCGCGAAGTCAGACGCTGAGTTACCTCGGACATTCTGAGAAGGGACCGAAGCACCTCGTTCACTGCAGCCGAGCTGCGGAACGCTTTGGCAACGTCCGGATCGAGGACGACAACGTTTGCACCTTCCTTCAGGAGACGACGGTAGTGCTTGCCGCGCACAGCCTTCGAGTAGTCGAAGTCGTACTCGGCGCGCATAACCTCGGGCGGTGTTGCACTCTTAGTCTTCATGCCGTGTCCTCTCGCGAGCGGTTGCGCGGCCTCAGCGTACCGCCCTTGTGTCGACATCCAGTTCGGAGACCATCGCCTGAAAGAGCAATAGGAGCGATTCGCGATGCGCAGCGATGCGGAAGGTGAGCTCGGCCTCCACTGTGCAGTCCACGGACGTGCGCCAGATCGGCCAGGAGATGGAGGCCGCAAGGGCCTCCTCAACCACCGAACGGTACTCAGCGATGTCATGTCCGGACCAGCGCAGAGTGTTCCCCGGCCCGCGGGGCGCAAAACGCGCGAGGAGCTGAAGGTCGAATGCGCGCGGACCATAGTGTCGCCAGTATCGCATCCGGAAACCGTCTTCGCTTCTCGGCGTCGCATACCCTCCGTCCCTCGCCTCGGCCTCGGCGAGCACAACTTCGCGGGCATCGGTCAGTGCGGGTACCTCCCCGATCCGGGCGACCTCCAGAATCTCATTCCCGGCGAGACGCATGATCTTCATCGCCGACCCGCTCCGTCCACCGTGGCTGTGGGCCACTCCGTCGAATAGACCGCAAACACCCGAAAGGGCCCCGGTTCCGTGTTCTTGAAGATCCCCTCCCGGAGCAACTGCTGCGCGCGCTCGAGGGACGGTAGCAGGCAATGCCGACTGGTCTCCACGTGCGCAGCCAGGTAATTGCACGACAACGGGGAGCATTCTGGATCTGTCCCCGCGTGGAAGGTTACGACGTCGTAGCCCTCCAAGACCTTGCGCGTCGGCGGTGTGACATGCGTTTGAAACGAACCCTCTGGCTCGAAGGGCATCCATCGACCAGTGGTGTCGGCAAACTCCAACTCGTGGACCTCGTAAAAAAAGAGGCTGGTTCCCGCGAGATCGATCGAGTGCTCGTGCGCAAGCCGCCGGATGATCTCGGGTGAGTCGAAGAACCAATAGCCGTTATGCATGCAGTATTTCAGGTAGTCGGCGAAGCACTTCGACACGCAGCCGCTGACCGAGAAGATGTCCTCGACGCGCTCGGCCTTGAGCCCTTCCGGGCGGAGGCTGACTCGTTTCGCCATGTACCCAACGGGGATCATGGCGGCCCCATCGCTGGGTCTCCGTCGCGGCGCGCGCTGCCGGAAAACTCGCGATTCATGACAATCCGTCGACGCGCCCGATCCGCCTTCTCGTCGACACGTGCCCCGAGCCGTTGGTCGACGACGGTTCGATCGGGAATCCGCTTTGAGACGACCTCCGTCGTAGAGAACACCTCCGCCTGCTCGCCGGGCGCTTCATAGAGCTCGAAGGCCTCGCATGCACCCAGATAGCGCATCGACACCCGTTGGCCGTAGGGATTCACGTAGCGGAGCCGAGCGTAGCGACGGGCCTCCCTTTCGGCCGCCCGGATCGCCGCGGCAAAGCCGCGCGCCTTGAACAGAACCACACGCTCTTCCACCAGGGAGACGGTGGCGTCGTAGGCGATGTCTCGCGCGACCGGCTTGCCCACCGCCTCCATGCGAAACAGCGTTTTGACGCCATACCACGCCGGTTTGATCGCCCGTTTCGGTTTCGCTGTACCCATGTCGCGAAGCTCCTCCCGCGAAGCTTGAACCATTGCCAATCCGCGGCAGACCGCGGAGCAGACCCGAGCGGGAGCGGCGCGGCGGTCGGCATCGCCGACGCTCCACCGCCGCGCAAAGACCTGAGAAATGCTACGATGCGCGCTGACCGGAGGTCAACAAGAATCCCGGCCCGGAGCGCTTCGCGACCCGGATGCCGCCCCACTTGAGGATCCTCTGGCCCGCGAATACGCATGCCGATGCCGTGGGCCCAGCCTGCGCCGCCGATTCTCAACTCCGGCCCCGCCCGAGCCGAACTTCAGCCCACCCCCCGTCCCCCCCGACTACCGCCCGCGCCGCTCCCGTAGGGCTTTCGCCTGCACCCGCAGCTTCTTCGCCTCCAGCCGCTGGAGCGCGGCCTCGAGCGCCTCGCCCGGGCCTCCGCCGCCAGCGGAGCACGTGGAGGAGCAGGAGCTGGAGGCCGAGCGCTTCCGGGTCGGGGCGGAGTCGGGAGCGGCACCCGCGCGGCCGCGATCGGAAGGCCGGCGGGTGGTAGCGGTGGGGACGACGTGTTCGCGCGTGCTGGAGACCCGCGCGCGGCGGAGCGAGCTGCCGGCAGCGCGGAGTCAGGGGAAGCCCTGGGTGGGAGCAGAGGGGCGGCGGCTTGGAGCAGGCGGCTTCGCCCCCGGCGTGACCAGCTCGCGCCACCGGCGGGCAGGGCGGTCAACCTCGGCCTCACCCGCCGGATTCGACTGATCGGGCGACAGCCTCCACGGAATTCGAACGGCGCGGCGCGGATCGCAGTCGGCAGGGCGTCCGGCCGGAGGGTCTCAGGGTGTCACCCGCTCCCGTCAGACCTGAGACTCCCCCCCCGCCCCCTCCTCCTCCCGGTTCTGCACGAAGGTCGAACCGAAGCGCCCCTTCACGCACAACTGCCCGCCCGTGATCCCATTGTCGGACGGAGAGGTGACCCGCACGATCCGGTTCGCCTGCACCCGCAGCGTGAGCGTGCAGCCGACGCCGCAGTACGGGCAGATCGTGTCGGTGACGGTCTGCTGCGCCTCGTTCCACGCGCCCGCCCGGCGCAGGTCGAACTCGCTCTTGAACATCAGCGCGCCGGTCGGGCAGGCGCCGACGCAGTTGCCGCAGTACACGCACGCCGAATCGGGGATCGGCACCGCATGCTCGGTCGAGATCCGCGCATCGAATCCGCGCCCCGCCACCGCAATCGCAAAGGTGTTCTGCGCGTCCGTGCCGCACGCCTGCACGCACTTGTAGCAGAGTATGCACCGGCTCGGGTCAAACACGTAGAGCTCGTTGTCCACGCGCGGCGGCTGCGCGACGGTGGCCGCGCGCGCGCCGTCCGGCGCGTCATGGTGGCCGGGGTGGGCCGCGTCGCGCACGCCGGCCGGCGCCGGCCCCGCCCGCGGGCCGAAACGCTCCGGCTGCGCCCCGTACCGGTCGCGGTAGCGCGGCCAGGCCGGCGCGGCGGAAAGGTCGACCGACGAGGCGAGCAGCTCCAGCACCAGCCGCCGCGCCGTCCGCACGCGCGCGGAGTCGGTCTTCACCACCATCCCCGGCTCGCACGCGCGCGAGCACGCCGGCGCCAGCGCCCGCGCGCCTTCCAGCTCCACCACGCACAGCCGGCAAACGTTCGCCGGGGCCAGGTTCTCCGCCCAACACAGGGTCGGGGTCTCGATCCCCGACTGCGCGCAGGCCGCGCGTAGGGTTGTCCCCTCAGGCACGCTGACCGCCTGTCCGTCGATGGTGAGCGCGATCATCGCAGGCCCTTCTTGAACGCGGACTCGATCGCCAGCGACGCCGTCTGCCCCAGCCCGCAGATCGAAGCGTCCCGCATCGCCTGCCCCAGATCCCGGAGCAGCTCCTGCTCGGCCGCCGCGGAGCCGAGCGGCGCGCCCCGCGCCCACCGCGCCAGCAGCTCCTCCTGGCGTACGGTACCCACCCGGCAGGGCACGCACTGGCCGCACGACTCGTCCCGGAAGAAGGCCGCCAGCCGGCGCAGGTAGGGCAGGAGCGCGGTCCCCGCGGAGAGGACAAAGACGGCGCCCGACCCCAGGGTCGCCCCGACCCGCCGGGTGTCCTCGAGCGTGAGGGGCAGCGCCAGCTCCTCTCCGGCAAGGAACGTACCGGCCGCGCCGCCGAGCAGCACCGCGCCCACCTCCCCGATCGGACCGGCCTGCGCGATCAGCGCGTCCAGGCGCGTGCCCAGCGGCACCTCATACGTTCCCGGCCGCGCGACGTGCCCGCTCAAGCAGAACAGCTTGGTGCCCGGCGATTGGACGGTGCCGAGCTGCGTCCACGCGGCGACGCCGCCGCGCACGATCTCGAGCGCGGAAACGAGGGTCTCGACGTTGTTCACCGCCGTGGGCTTGCCGAAAAGGCCGACGAGGGCGGGAAAGGGGGGCTTGTTGCGCGGCTCGCCCCGCCGCCCCTCGAGCGAATTCAGCAGGGCCGTCTCCTCCCCGCAGATGTAGGCGCCCGCGCCGACGCGCAGCTCGACCTCGAACCGGAAATCGCGGCCCAGCACCCGCTCGCCCAGCAGCCCGCGCGCGGCCGCCGCGTCGATCGCGTGGCGGAGCCGCTCGGCCGCGAGCGGGTACTCGCCGCGCAGGTAGAGGTAGCCCTTCGCGGCGCCGGTAGCGAAGCCCGCGAGGGTGAGCGCCTCGATCACCGCGAAGGGATCGCCCTCCAGGAGCACCCGGTCCTTGAAGGTGCCGGGCTCGGACTCGTCCGCGTTGGCGACCACGTAGTGCGGGCGCGTCCCGGCGTGCGCGACCGCTTCCCACTTGCGGGCGGTGGGAAAGGCCGCGCCGCCGCGGCCGACCAGCTTCGCCTCGCCCACCTCGCGCAGCACGCCGGCGGCGCCGATTTCGAGCGCGCGCCGCAGCCCGACGTAGCCGGAGCGCGCACGGTAGTCGTCGAGGCTGGCCGGGTCGTGGCGCTCGACGATGCGCCGGAGCAGCCGGGCAGGTGAGGCGAACACCTGAACCGGCGCGCAGGGCACCGTCCGTTGCTCGACCGCCGCGCGCACGTTCGCGGGCGTGGCGTGGCCGAAGCCCCGGGCGAAGGGCGTGGGGCCGGCGGACGTGAGCAGCGCGGCCGGCGCCTGCTCGCAGAGGCCGAGACAGGGGCTGCGGGCCCACGTGGCCCGGGAGGCATGCTCCGGGCCGCCGTTCTCGGCGCGATGATGGCCGGGGGCGAAGGCGGGGCCGAGCGTCTGTTCGAGCTGCGCGCAGAGCGGCTCGGCGCCGGCGGCGTGGCAGGCGAGGTCGTCGCAGACGTGAACGAAGTTCGCGGGCCGCTCCGCGAGCGAGAGCAGCGCGTAGAAGCCGGCGACCCCGTAGGCTTCGGCGGGGGGGACGGCGAGCCGGCGTGCCGCGTAGCCGAGGCCGCCGGGGCTGACCCAGCCGACCCGCGCCTGGAGCGCATTGAGCGCTGGCAGCAACAGGTGACGGCGACCGCGCGCGGCGGCGGCGGGTACCGGGGGCTCGGCGCCGCCCGGGCCCAGCACGGCGTCGACCGCCGCGCGCTCGGCGTCGCTCTCGGGCTGGGTGATCGGCCGGAGGTCCACGGTCTGCTCCATCTCGGATCGGGCGGGGACTGAAAGCCAAGGCGAGTCTCGGGCGGCGAGTCGATTGGGTGATTGGGCGATTGGATCCCTACTGCGCAACTTCTTGAGAGCTTGCCGAGAATTGCGGATTTCGGATTTCGGATTGCGGATTACCTCAACGGGGTGCCCGCTCGCGTCAATCCGCAATTCGAAATTCGCAATTAGTAGGCGTTGCCGTTTTGGGTTTCGGGCAGCGCCCGACTTGGGTGATTGGATCCCTACTGGGCAACTTCTGGAAAGCTCGTCAAGATCGTCGCACGGTCGGAAGGTCGAATTGAACCACAGAGGCACAGAGGACGCAGAGACG
>JACRIP010000186.1 GCA_016220045.1 Planctomycetota bacterium | reverse complement strand
GCCCCTACCAAAAACCGTGATTTGGCGTAGGGGCGGACCCCTGTGTCCGCCCCGCTCGGTTGCGGATTCCGCCTCTCCGGCACCTTTTTCGACAGCCTCTGAAGGCGGAACTAAGAGCGAGCCGCATGGCCGGTCTACGGTGCTTGGGGCGGCGGATTGCATCTCTACTCGTAAACTTCTGGAATTCGGCTCCAAACACTCTGAGTTCCAATCGCCCACTCGATCGGCCATTCGAGCCGCGCCTGGGGTTTCGGGTATCGCCCGAGTCGGCGGCGCAGAATCACTCCTCGTCGTCCTCGTCCTCCTCGCCCGGGCCGGCGGACGCGGCGCCGGCGGCTCCCCCACCCGCGGGCAGGGCCTCCGTGCGCGGGCCGAAGCGGCTGCGCACCCACCGATACGGCCCCACTGCGGCGTAGGCGAGAAAGGCGAGGCAGAGGGTCATCTGGGGATTGAGCGCGATCAGGAGCACCACCAGGAGCACCTCGATCAGGCCCCCGAACGGGTGGTGCCCGCGGAAGAGCCGATTGACCATGTGCACGTAGCGGAAGCGGCTGATCATGAGCAACCCGGCGGCCAGCACGCAGAAGGGCAGCAGGCGGGGCATGAACCCCGAGATCACGCCGGGCTCCTCGCCCGCCAGCCACAGGTAGAAGAGGACGTAGGAGGCGACCACGCCGGCCGCGCCGGGCGAGGGCAGGCCCTTGAATTCCTCGTGGGCGGCGTCGTCGGGCGTGGTTTCGACGTTGAAGCGCGCGAGGCGAAGGACGGCGCAGCACAGGTACAGACCGCAGACCATCCAGACGAAGTTCACGCCCAGGATGGTGCGGGGGGAGGCGGCGACGCGGGTCGCCAGGAAGGCGGGGGCAAGGCCGAAGGTGATGACGTCGCAGAGCGAATCGAGCTGCGCGCCGAAATTCGAGGCGGCCTTGGTCATGCGCGCGACCTTGCCGTCGAGCGCGTCGAAGACCATGCCGAGAAAGATGAGCCAGGCGGCGGTCGCCATGGAGCTCGGGTCTTTCCCCGAGGCGAGGACGACGGAGCCGAAGCCGGACAGTCCGTTGCCCAGCGTCAGGAGGGCGGGCAGGATGGCGACGCGCTTGAGGATGCGCTTCTTGAGATGGAGCCGCGGGAGGTCGCGCATGGGCCGTTATGTCCCCGGGAACTCCAGGAGCCGGGTCAATCCACCCTTCACCGTATCGCCCTTCTTCACCAGCACGCGCGTGCCCCAGGAGCGGGGGACGATGAGCTCGGTGCGGGAGCCGAACTTGATCATGCCGACGCGCTGGCCCTTGGCGAGGGTCTCCCCTGCCGCGAGGGGGCAGACGATGCGCGTGGCGATCAGGCCGGCGACCTGGCGGACGAGCACGCGGTCGTCGCCGACCGGCCGGCCCGCCATCTCCAGCGCGATCGCGTTCGCCTCGTTCTCGGCCGAGGAGCGCGGGTCCATGGCGTTCAGGAAGATCCCCGGGGTGTGGCGCGTCCAGGCCACGCGGGCGGCGCAGGGCGCGCGGTTGACGTGGCAATTGAAGACCGAGAGGAAGATGCCGATGCGCAGGGCGTCGGCCTGGAGGTGCGTTTCCTCGCGCAGCTCCGTGATGTCGTCGACCGTGCCGTCGGCGGGCGAGACCAGGTCCCCCGTGCCCGGCGGGGTCGTGCGCTCGGGATCGCGGAAGAAGGAGAGGATGAAGAGTTCGAGCGCGAGCGGAATCGCGGCGAGCGCCGGAGCGCCGGTCGCGAGCAGGGCGAGGCCGGCCGCCCCGAGCACCAGGGTGGTCGCGGTCATCTCGTTGCGCCCGTGGGGCGTGAGCGGCAGCTTCATCGCGGGATTCCGGAATTCGCTCAAGTTGCGGCGGGATGGCGCCGATAGGAAGCGATGGGGAAGGGCGTCATTGTAGCCGCCCCCGGAGGATTGTCAAGGAAGGCCCCCCGCCCTCAGAGCCTGCTTGACCCCGCCGCATTATCGGAATATAATCCGCACGCTCCGGAGGTTGCGATGTCAGGGTCTCCCGACGCCGGGGGCCGGACCACCAGCCGGTGGAAAGGCATCCGGGAGGTCGCCGAGGTCGGCGGCTTCGTGTTCTGGGTCTTCGCCTGCCTGGTCATGTCGGTGGTCTTCGTGACCGGCGCGTACGCCGGCTACGAGAAGAACCGCAAGATCGCCGCGCAGATGGACGCGCTGGAGGCGGAGATCGCACGGCTGCGCGCGCGCAACGACGCGTTGCGGCGCGAGGCGGAGGCGCTGACCAACGACCCCGTGCACATCGAGCGCCTGGTGCGCCGGCACTTCAAGATGATGCGCGACGACGAGCACGCGCTCGAAGCCGAAGAATAGGCCGGGTGCAAACCGGCCGCAACACGGGTAGCGAGCATGGCGGACGCGGCGGAGCGGGGCGACGGTCCGGTGATGGACCAGAACGAGGTGGACGCGCTGCTCGCGGCGATGCAGAGCGGCGCGCTGCCGGCGGACGAGGGCGCGGCGGCCGGGGGCGCGGGCGCCGGTCCCTTCGGCGGCGCGGGCGGTGGCGGCGGCGGCCCGCACTACGGGCTCGCCCAGGCGGCCGTGCCCTACGATTTCCGCCACCCTCAGCGCCTCTCCAAGGACCGCGTCCACGCCCTCGAGATCATCCACCAGATCTTCGCGCGCAACGCCGGCGCCGCCCTCACCGGGCAGTTCCTCGCCCACATCGAGTTGCGCCTCGACGCCGTCAACCAGCTCACCTTCTCCGAGTTCCTGCTCTCCCTGCCGACGCCCACCTGCTGCGTGCTCTTGCAGCGCCCGGGACAGCCGGGAACGGTGATCCTTGAGGTCAATCCGACGATCGCCTTCCCGGTGATCGTGCTCCTCCTGGGGCGCGGGCGCTCCCCCTCCCCGCTGCCGGAGCGTTCGCTGACGGAGACGGAGTGGTCGGTGCTGCGCACGCTGATCGACCCGCTGGTCGCGGAGCTCAGGACCGCCTGGTCGACGATCAAGCCGACGGCGCTCGAGGTCGTGAGCCAGGAATCGACGCCGCAGCTCCTCTCCGTGTATCCCCCGAACGAGCCGGTGGTGCTCCTGGGGTTCACGCTGGCGGTGGGCGAGCACAGCGGGCCGCTCAACCTGTGCCTGCCGCACGCGGTGATCGAGCCCTTCCTGGCGGAGCTGGCGGAGCGCGGGTCGGTCGGGACGCCGCGGCGCGAGGTGCGCGAGGCGGCGACGATCTCGATGCGCCAGGCCCTGCTGCGCGTGCCCGTCGTGGCGGCGGGCGTGCTCGCGGAAATGACGTTGACTCTACGGGACATTCTGGATATGGAACGGGACGATCGGCTGGAGACGGGGCGCGGCCGCGAAGGGCAGGTGACGCTGACCGTGGAGGGCAGGCCGTTCTTCCACGGCGAGCTGACGATCCAGCGCAAGCGGCACGCGATCCGCATCGAGGAGGAGGCCTGAGATGCCGACGGATTGGGCCGCCGGCCCGCCCTGGGCGATGGAGGAACGGGAAAAGCGGCGCGGGCCCAGCCTCGACCGCATTCTGGCGCTCGACGTGCCTCTGACGGTGGTCATTGCCGAGCAGCGCATGGCGCTCGGGAAGCTGCTCGACGTCCAGCCCGGCAGCGTGATCGAGTTCGACAAGCCCTTCGATGCCCCGCTCGAACTGCGCATTCACGACCGCGGGATCGCGGCCGGCCAGGCGGTGCTGCTCGCCGACCATCTCGGCCTGCAGATCACCGAGATCCAGGACCGCGCCGAACGCATCAAGAAACTCGGGCCGACGACAACGAGTCCAAAGTCCCACGAGTCCAAAGTCTAAAGTCCCACGAGTC
>JACRIP010000185.1 GCA_016220045.1 Planctomycetota bacterium | reverse complement strand
GGTCGTACAGGGACCCCAACCCGCACCCGCACCCGCACTCGGACCCGCGCCCGCACTCGGACCCGCACTCGGACTCGGACCCGCATTCGGACCCGCACTCGGACTCGGACCCGCACTCGGACTCGGACCCGCACTCGGACTCGGACCCGCACTCGGACTCGGACCCGCATTCGGACCCGCACTCGGACTCGGACTGGCGCTCGCACTCGGACTCGAACGCACAGGGTAGTCGAGTACGAGTACGAGTACGAGTACGAGGAGGACCGAGGCGAAGATCTGCTCAGGAATCGGGTGATTAGCGCGTTGCAGTACGAAGGGCCGCCAAGGGATGAGCCGCAAGCGCTGGCTGCTGTTTGCCGCGACGCTCGCCGTCGGCGTCCTGGCCTTTGTCGCGCACCGGGTGCTCAGCGTAGTGCCGCGGGCGTTGCATCCGGCGATCACCTCATCGACCCGGGTTGACGACCTGGTCCGCCTGCTGGTAGCGGACCGCCTGGGCGCGGAGCAGGACGCGCTCCTGGCCGCCTTTGCGGACGCGGCGCGGCCGGCGGAGGGGACGCGCGCGCTGGCCTCCTCCAACGGTCGGGTGATCGTGCTGGTGGCGGCCAACGGCACCGCGCGTCACCCCGACGGATTCGACGCCGTATGGGATCGCGAAGGGGAGGACATCGACCTGGCGGTGCTGCTGGCGGGGCGGGGGCGGAGCGTGGGGCTGTTGGGGGCGGGCGGGCGCGGCGGCTGCGCGCGGGCGGCGGGCAGCGTGATCGGGACGGGCGGGGCGGGCGGGGCGGGATTCCTGCGCGGCGGGCACGGCGGGCCCGGCGGGCTCGCGCTCTGCACCAACAAGGTACTGGTGCCGGCGCGGGCCAACGGCGGGGCGGGCGGGTCCGCGCTGATCGCGGCGGGGGACGGCGCGCGCGGCGGCATGATGCGGGTGACCGCGCCGAGCGCGCCAGGCCTGCTCGGCCAGTGCGGGGACGGCGGCCGCGGCCTCATCGGCGGGAATGGCGGCGGCGACCACGGCGGCCCCCGGTAGGACGAGTCCAAAGTCCCACGAGTCCAAGGTCCCAAGTCTAACGAGTCCAAAGTCTAACGAGTCCAAAGTCTAGAGTCCCACGAGTCCAAAGTCCGACGGGTCCAAACTCTCGATGAGTCGAAACCCTGACGGGTCCGGAATTCAGAGTCCTGCGGCTCCAAAGTCCCGGCCCGGGCGATGCCCAATCAGCATCGGCGGGGAGTGACTGGGGCGACGGAACCCGAGCATCAGGGCTCACGACCCTCGGAGGGGCTCTCGACTCTTGGCGCCTATCCTCACACAAGTGCCGATCCACTCGCGCAGATCCCATGGCGCGCCGTCTCAACGCGGGACGTTTGCCCCGTCTCGACTCTGGACTCGTTAGACTCTGGACTTTGGACTCGTCGGACTTTGGACTCGTGGACACCGGTATTTCCCTTGCGCCGCCGGGCGGAAAGCGTAAAATAGTCCCGTTTTACGGCGACCCTGGAGGCTCGTTCCATTCCCGACCCCGCCCCCTTCGCCGGCGTGCGCGCCCTCCTCTTCGACTTCGGCGGTACCCTGGATTCCGACGGCGGCCATTGGTTCGACCGCACCTGCCGCCTGTACGCCGATCACAGCGTGCCGGTGGATTACTCCCACCTCAAACAGGCCTTCTACGCCGCCGACGAGGCCCTCGAAGCCGACCCCGGCGTCCGCACCCTCGGCCTGCGCCCGCTGCTCGAACGCCACTTCGCCATCCAGGTCCGGCGCCTCGGCCTGCGCGGCGCCGACGTCGCCGCCCTGCTCGCGCAGGAGTTCGGTCGCCCCATGGAAGAGTGCCTGACCGCCGCGCGCGCCGCCCTCGAACGCCTGCGCCCGCGCTTCCGCCTGGGCGTCGTCTCCAACTTCTACGGCAACCTGGCCCCCATCCTCGACGAGTTCGGCATCGCCCCCCTGCTCGACGTGGCGCTCGACTCCGCCGTCGAAGGGGTGCGCAAACCCGACCCGGCGATCTACCACCTGGCCCTCTCCCGCCTGGGCCTGCCGGGCAAGGCCGTCTGCATGATCGGGGATTCCCTGGAGCGCGACATCGCGCCCGCCCGCGCGCTCGGCATGCGCACCATCTGGCTGCACGAGCCGGAGAAGTCCGCGCCCGCGGAGAAGTACGACCTCGAGGTCGTGCGCCTGGCGGACGCCGTCGAGTTCCTGGAGCGGGCGACGGAGCGGTCCGAGACGGCCGCGGGGAGCCCGGCATGAGGGCGGGCATTCTCGCCGCGGGCTCCGGCGATCGCCTGAAGGCCGGCGGGATCGACACGCCGAAGCCGCTGGTGCGCGTCGCCGGGCGGACCCTGGTGGACCACCTGCTCGGCGAGCTCGCCGCCGCGGGCGCGCGCGACGCCAGCGCGATCACGAACGAGGCCTTCGGCGCGGTCGCGGACCACCTGCGGGGCGGGACGCGCCTCCCGGTGCGCCTGCGCGTCAAGACCACGGCCAGCTCCCTCGAGAGCTTCCAGGAAATCGCCCCCGACCTCGGCGACGCACCCGTCCTGCACTCCACGGTCGACGCGATCCACCGGCCGGGCGCGCTGGCGGCCTTCGCCCGCGCAGGCGCGGCGGCGGTCGCGGCGGGCGCGGCCGGCGCGCTCGCACTCACCGATTTCGTGGACGACGAGAAGCCCCTGCGCGTGCTGGTCGACGGCGGCGGCCGCATCACCCGCCTCGGCAGCGGCGTGCCCGCGAGCCGCTGGATCACCGCGGGGTTCTACTACTTCCACCCGAGGGTGCTGGCGCACTTCGCGGAAGCCCGCGCGCGCCGCCTGCCGTCGCTGCGCTGGTTCCTGGAGCTGCTGGTCGAGCGCGGCGAAGTCCTGGCGGGCGTGCCGGTGGCGCGCACGGTGGACGTGGACCGGCCGAGCGACGTGGTCGAGGCCGAGCGCCTGCTCGCCGGCGCCGGCGGGCCGGACGCGCCGCCCTTGACCGGCTACCTCGCCGTGCTGCGCGAGGAGCTGTTCAGCCCGGGCAAGGTCGGACCGGACGCGGAAATCCTGTATGCCGTGGGCGCGCGCCTGGCCGCCGCCGGATACCAGGTAACCACGGTACGCGGCGAGACGCTCGACCCGGCTGCGCCGGCGCCGGCGGGCGTGCAGGTCCTGGCCATGTGCCAGGGGGAGCGCGCGCTCGCCACGCTGCGGCGCTGGCAGACCGCCGGGACGCGCGTCTTCAATACGGCCGAGGCGATCCGCAACTGCTACCGCGACCGGATGATTCCGGTGCTGGCGGCGGCGGGCGCGCCGCTGCCCGAGAGCCGCATGGCGCCGACGCACGAACTCGCCGCGGCGGCCGGCGCGATGGGCTTTGCCGGCGGGCTCTGGGTCAAGCGCGGCGACGTCCATGCCACGCACGCGGAGGACGTGAGCCGCGCGGATGGGCCGGAAGGCCTCCCCGCGCTTGCGGCGCGGCTGACGGCGCGCGGAGTCGCCAGCGTCGCCCTGCAGCGCCACGCGCCGGGCCGCACGGTCAAGTTCTACGCGGTGCTCGACGACCCCTTCTTCCGCTGCTACCCCGCCGATGCGGAAAGCGCGGCCCTGCGCGACGCCGCCCATGCGTGCGCACGTGCGCTCGGCGTCGAGGTCTTCGGCGGCGACGCACAGGTTGCGCCCGACGGCAGCGTCCGCATCATCGACCTGAACGACTGGCCGACCTTCTCCCGCTGCCGCGAGGACGCGGCCGAGGCGATTACCGCACGTGTGCTGCGGGGGTAGCACGACAACGCGATTCGCGATCGGGCAAGCCGGGTCGCCCGGCCAAGGAGTGCTGGCCGCAAGACCCGCCCGGTCGTGGTTCCGCCTGCAGAGGCTGTCGAAAGAGGTGCCGGAAGGGCGAAATCCGTGAGCCGGCGGGGCCCGGCCGGAGGCTGTTGCGACGGCCTCTACCGAGGGAGCCTGCGCCGATAGCGAATCGCAATCGGCCCATCGTTCCGCCTGAAGGCGGGACTACGAACGGGCCGCAAGGCCCATCTGCGGTACCTGGCACCGCGGACGGTCCGCCCGCGTGGGGCGGCGAATGGCGTTGTACTGGTAGACCCTGTCCAGATCCCTCGTCGCGCCCGCCGGACCGAGTGCCGGCCGACGACGACTTGATTCAGGAGATTACCCGATGTCCGACGTCGCTGCGACCCCGCTCCAGAATCCCGCCGCCGCCCCGGGCACGCACGCCGGGCACGGCTGCTCCTCCGGCGCCGCGGCGCCCCGCCCCGCATTGCCCCACATCGTGACCGCGGTCCCCGGCCCCAAGTCGCTCGCCCTCTTCGAGACCGAGCAGAAGTTCATCTCGCCCGGCTTGCAGCGCATGTCGCTCCTGGCGAAGCTCGCGATTTCGCACGGCAAGGGCGCGACCCTGACCGACCTCGACGGCAATACCTACGTGGACTTCATCGCGGGCGTCGCGGTCGCCAGCATCGGCCACAGCCACCCCAAGTTCATCGCGGCGATGGAAGACCAGGTCCGCAAGAACGTCGTGGGCTCCTTCACCTCGCCGGTGCGCGCCGAGCTCCTGCAGCGGATCGCGGCGGTCACCCCCGGCGACCTCAAGAAGACCCAGCTCTACAGCGGCGGCGCCGAGGCGGTCGAGGCCGCCGTGCGGCTCGCGAAGTCCCACACCAAGCGCTTCGAGATCATGGGCTTCTGGGGCGGCTTCCACGGCAAGACCGGCGGCGTGCTGCCGCTCATCGGCGACGAGTTCAAGCAGGGCTGGGGCCCGCTCGCCCCCGGTGTTCACCTGGCGCCCTACGCCGACTGCTACCGCTGCCCGCTCAAACTCGCCTACTCCACCTGCGGCATCGCCTGCCTGGATTTCGTGAGGCAGCAGATCAAGTCGGCGACGGCCGGCTCCCTGGCGGCGATCATCGCCGAGCCGATGCAGGGCACGGCGGGCAATATCGTGCCGCCGCCCGAGTTCATCCCCGGCGTGCGCGCGCTCGCCAAGGAGCTGGGCGCCCTCTTCATCGCCGACGAGATGATCACCGGCATGGGGCGCACCGGGAAGTGGTTCGCCGTCAATCACACGAACACGGTGCCGGACATCATGACCGTGGGCAAGGGCCTGGGCGCGGGCTTCCCGGTCAGCGGCCTGATTTCGACCGAAGAGATCACCCAGGCCAAGCCGTACGCCAAGCCCAGTTCCTCCTCGTCGAGCTACGGCGGCAATGCGTTCGCGTCGGCGGCGGCGAACGTGACGCTGAAGACGATCGCGGAGGAGGGGTTGGTGGAGCACTCGGCGCGCATGGGCGAGTACTTCCTGGCGCGGCTGCGCGGGATGCAGGAGCGGCTGCGGATCATCGGCGACGTGCGCGGGCGCGGGCTCTTCCTGGGCATGGACCTGGTGAAGGACCGGACGACCAAGGAGCCGCTGGACGGCAAGATGACCGAGTGGATCTACATGGAATGCCTTAGGCGCGGCCTGCTCTGCATGAACTACAGCCCGCGGGTGCGCATCAATCCGCCGCTGACGGTGACGCCGGAAGAGGCGGACGCGGGGCTGGGGGTGCTGGAGGAAGTGCTGACGCTGGCCGACGCGAAGGTCGGGAAGTAGGAACGAAAGCGCATGCTGACAGGCGGCATCGTCGGGTTCGGGAAGGTCGCGGAGCACACGCACGCGCCGGCATGGCGGGCGGCGGCGGCGGCGGGGCGTGCGCGGATCGCGGCGGTGGCGGGCCCGTTTCCGGAACGGCGGGCGGCGGCGGCGGCGGCGCTGCCCGGCGCGCGGGTGTTCGCGAGCGCGGCGGAGATGTACGCGGCGCCGGGCGAACGGCTCGACTTCGTGGACCTGTGCACGCCGCCGGCGGCGCACCCGGACGGCGTGACCGAGGCGCTGGCGCGCGGCCTGCACGTGGTGTGCGAGAAGCCGCTGGCGATCGACCGGGAAGGGTTCGGACGCATCGAGCGCGCGGCGCGCGAGACCGGGCGCGTCGTGTATTCGGTGCACAACTGGAAGTTTGCGCCGCTCTGGCGCGTGGTGCGCGCGTGGCTGCGCGGCGAGGGGGAAGGCGGCGGGATCGGGCCGACGCTCTCCTTCACCTGGAGCGCACTGCGGATCGCGAACGACCGCGGGGCGGTGGCGGGCGCGCAGGACTGGCGGCTGCGGCCGGAGGTCGCGGGCGGCGGGGTCTACGTGGACCACGGCTGGCACGCGTTCTACCTCTGTCAGGCGGCGATGCAGGGCACGCACCCGACGCAGGTGAGCGCGCGGCTGTGGACGGTGACTCCGGGTCTGCCGCTGGAAGACACGGCGGCGGCGACGCTTTCCTATCCGAGCGGCGAGGCGCACCTGTTCCTGAGCTGGTCGGCGGGGGTGCGGCGCAACCATGGGGTGATCACCGGAGCCAACGGCACGATCCTGATCGAGGACGACCGCGCGGTGCTCCTGGCACGCGGGCGCGAGCCGCGCGTGCATGCGGAGGCGGAGGCGCTGTCGGCGCATTCGCACCATCCGGACTGGTTCGGGCCGGTGATCGAGGATTTCGTACGGGAAACGTCGGACCCGGCGCAGCGCGGGCAGAGCCTCGCGGAGGCCGCGGTGTGCCTGGGGGTGATGCTCGCCGGGCGCGAATCTTCCCAGCGCGGCGGAGCGCCCGTCACCGTGCGATAAGGTTTGGACGTTTGGACGTTTGGGAGTTTGGAGCTGAGGGGGGAAGGCGGTAGGTGACCGGCAGGGCGAATCCAAACCGCCAAACCCCTAAACCTCCAGACCTTCGTTCGCACCCCGGAGAGAGGCAGGATCATATACGGCATGGATACGATCACGGAACCCCGCGCGAAGCGCGCGATCGTCCTGGCGCGGACGCCGGAGGCGGCGGCGCGCGTGGTGGGAATGAGCGCGCTGGAGCGGCTGGTGCGATCGGCGCGACGGGTCGGCGTGGAGCGGTTGCTGCTGGCGCCGGTCGGCGGCGACGCGCGCGCGCTGCACCGGGGGCTGTCGGACGACGAAGTGCGCGGCGACGTGCTCTGGTTGCCGGAGACGGCAGGGCCGGAGCGGGCGCGGCGGCTGACGGCGTGGATGGCGGGCTCCGGGCCGGTGCTGGTGCTGGACGCGGCGACCTGGCTGTCGCTGGAGGCGCTGGGCGAAGTGGCGGGCACGCCGGTGAACGGGTCGCCCGTGCTCTTCGCGGCGGCGGCGCCGGCGGGCGGCGAACCGATCGGCGCGCCGGCCGTGCGACTGGCGGGGGGGGGACGGGTGGCCGAGGTCGGCGGCGCGCCCGGTCCCGACGGGTTGTGGTCGCCGGGCGCGGCGCTCTTCCCCGAGAGCGACGTGGCGGAACTGCACGAGCTCCTGCAAACACCGGAGGGCACGGAATCCCTGGTGCGCGACCTGGCGCGCAGGGGGCGACTGGAGCACCGGCGGCTGCGCTCGCGCGGCTGGCGGTCGCTGCACGGCGAGGGCGCGCCGGCGCGGGCCGAACGCGCCCTCTTGCACTCGCTGATCAAGGACTCCGACGGCTACATGGCGCGGAACTTCGACCGCTACATCTCGACGACCTTGAGCCGGCGCCTGGTCTCGACCTCGTTGACCCCCAACGCGATCACCGTGATCGCGACCGTCGTCGGGTTGCTCGCCGCGGCGGCTTTCGCGGGCGGCAGCCACGGGTGGGCCATCCTCGGAGGCCTGCTCTTCGTGATCTCCACGATCATCGACGGGTGCGACGGCGAAGTGGCCCGCTTGCGGATGGTCGATTCGAAGGCCGGGTTCTATTTCGACATGGCCGCGGACAACGTGGTCTACCTGTCGATCTTCACCGGGATCACGCTCGGCCTGGCGCGCATCCACCCGGGGACGCACTGGTCGATCCCCTGCGGCGTGCTGTTGGCCGGGCTGGCGATCAACACGCTGGTCTGCTGGATCGGCATCATCCGCCCGGACCGCAAGGAAATGCCGCCGGTGGTGGCGCGCTTCGAGCGCATCGCCAACGGCGACTTCTCGTACATCGTGTTGCTCTTCGCGCTGGCCGGGCACATGGAGTGGTTTCTCTGGTCGAGCGCGATCGGGGCGCACGTGTTCTGGCTGGCGCTGGCCGGTGTGCTCTGGTCCGAAGCGCGCGCGAAGGCGCGGGCGAAGGCGCACGCGCCGGCGTGAAGCGGCGGAGGGGGCGGGTGGAGCGTTCGGAGCGCGCACCGTGAACGCAGGCCACGAACGTGCGCGGCCGAGTCGGCCCGCGCCGCGGGTGGAGGGGCGGGCCTGGTGCCCGCCCG
>JACRIP010000184.1 GCA_016220045.1 Planctomycetota bacterium | reverse complement strand
GGACTGGCGAGCGAGCCGGCGGTGCGGGCGGCATTGGCGGAGCAGGAGCGCGAGCTCGCTCTCGGGCGAACGCCTGATCGGCTGGGCGAGATCCTGGTCAAGCGCGGGCACATCCGGCCGGAGGCGGTGCTGCGCGCGCTGGCGCGGCAGAACAAGCTGATCATGCGCTGCAGCGGCTGCGGCACGCGGTTCAACGTGTGGGCACTGCCGGCGGGGACGGTCACCGGCGGGGCGGCGGCGGCGCCCTCCCCTGCGGTCCCGGGCGCGGCTGCGGACGCGGCTTCGCTGCCGTCGTCGTCGCCGCCGCCACGGCCGGACACGCGCCGCGCGCGCCGTTCGGCTTCTCCGACGCCGCGACCGCGCCGCATCCCGCCCTGCCCGGACTGCGGCCAGGCGCTGGTGCCCGCGCCCACCCTCGAAGACCAGGTGGTCGCGGCCGACGAGACCGTGGAGGTCACGCTGGAAAGCGACGCCGACGGCGGCACCGCCCCGGCGCCGGGCGCAGGCGACGACGCCGACCCGGAGCGCGCCGTCCTCGCGCTCGCGCGGCTACGGCCTGCGCCGGATCCCGATGCCTCCTCCCGCTTCCGCGCGCTGCCCTGTTTCGAGACCGACCCCAAGGATCCGTCGCGCGGCCGCTTCGGCCGCTACGAGATCCTGCGCCCGATCGAGCGGGGCGGCCTGTCTTTCGTCTGCCGCGCCCGCGACCCCGTGGCCGGCGACCTGGTCGCGCTCAAGATCCTGCGCGACCCGGAGCGCGCCGGGCCCGACGGCCGCGCGCGCTTTCTCCGGGAGGCCCGGGTGCTCGGCCTGCTCGCGCACCCCCACGTCGTGGCCGCGCGCGAAGCCGGCGAACGCCTCGGGTATCCGTACTTCGCGATGGGCTGGATCGACGGGCCGCGACTGGATCGGGTGGTTGCCGGAGGGCGACCGCTCGCCGACCGGGCGGCGGCGCTGGTCGTGCGCGCGCTCGCCGACGCGATCGCGCACGTGCACGCGCGCGGCCTGGTCCACCGCGATCTCAAGCCGGGCAACGTGCTGCTGCGCGGCGTCGCGACGCCCGGCCCGCCGACGGCCCCCGGCGCGCGCGCCGCCCCCGCGCAACCGCTCTTCCCGGTCATCGTCGATTTCGGCGAAGCCTGCTCCGTCGCGGGCGGCGAGATCCCCGGCGCCGATCCGTGCGAGATCGTCGGCACGCCGGCGTACATGGCGCCCGAGGAGGCGCAGGGACGGGAGGACGCGGTCGGGCCGCTGCTCGACGTCTACGCGCTCGGGGCCATTCTCTACCAGATGCTGACCGGCTTGCCGCCGTTCCAGGGCGATTCCCCGAGCGGGATCATGAGCCAGGTGGCGGCGCTCGAGCCGCCGCGCGCCTCCGCCCTGAATCCGCGCGCGGACATGCGCCTGGAGGCGATCTGTCGCATGGCGATGGCGCGCAATCCGGCCGCGCGCTACGATTCCGCCGCCGCGCTCCGGCACACGCTCGACCGCTGGCTGGCCGACCATCCGGAGCCGGCGGGGTCCGAGTAGCGCGGAACTCCGCGCTCGCGTCTCGGCCTGCGCGCGCCGCCGCCGGACTCGTCCGCAGCTCCGCCTGCGGAGGCCGGCGAAGAGGGTGGATGCGGACGGGAACGCCTCGTTTTGGGGATCGAGCCCGCCCACGAGACTCCGGCCCCGGAGACCTCGCGGCGCAGGCCGGAAGGCCTGCGCCACAAAGGTTCCGCGCACTTCAAGGTTGACTTCGAGAGCTCTCCGGCAATGGTGGTGCAGGCCTTCCGGCCTGCGCCGAAGGGCCACTGATCGCGACCGCTTGCGACCACCTCCGAGTGCCGGCGCGGTCTGCCGTGTCGGAGTCTCGTGCTCTTCGTCGCACACCGGATCGAGACCTCCTCGCCCAAACGGCATCGCTCTGCCGGGCCTTCCCGACCTGCCTGGCGAGCCATCGGGGGACTGGTTTGATGTTCACCGGCATCATCGAGCACGTGGGCGTCATCCGGCGGGTGGCGCGCCGCCCGAAAGGCGCCCGCCTGACCGTGGACGTCGGCCCGTGCGCCGACGGCACGCGCCTGGGCGACTCGATCGCCCTCGACGGGGTCTGCCTGACCGTGGTTGCCCTGGCGGGCGCGCAGGCCGATTTCGACGCCGTCGCCGAGACCCTCCGCCGCTCGACGCTCGGCGCGCGCAAGGCCGGCGATGCCGTGAACTGCGAACGCGCGCTCCGGGTCGGCCAGGCGCTCGGCGGGCACTTCGTCCAGGGGCACGTGGACGGCCGCGGGCGCGTGCGCTCGCTCGTGCGGGCGGGCGAGGGAAAGGTGTTGACCGTAGACTGCCCCGCGGAGCTGGCGGCGGGCATGGTCGAGAAGGGCTCGATCGCGATCGACGGGGTGAGCCTGACGCTGGTCGACGTCGGGCGCGACCGGCTGAGCGTGGCGCTGGTGCCGTTCACGCTCGCGCACACGACGCTCGGGCGCCGGCGCAAGGGCGACCCGGTCAACCTCGAGGTGGACGTGATCGGCAAGTACGTGCGCAAGCTGCTGGCGGGGGTGATGGGGCGGACGGGCGCGGGCGGGATGGGGGTGTCGGGCGGGACGGGCGGAGCGGGCGCGGAGTCGGCGACCGCAAAGCGCGCCGCGCGCACCGTTCGCGGGGGTACGGGCATCACCCTGGAATCGCTGCGCGCACAGGGGTTTGCGTAGCAAGGCACTCGAGGGGCTGCGCCCACAATCCACGGGGCGGCGCAAGCGGTCTTCTCGTTCTCGTTCTCGTTCGAGTTCTCGTACTCGTGCTCGTGCTCGAACGCACAGGGTAGTCGAGTACGAGCACGAGTACGAGTACGAGTACGAGGAGGACCGAGGCGAGGACCTCCCCCGGAAGGGAGCGTAGTGCCCGCTGGTAGTACGGATGCCCCACCCGGGCGACTCCCCGAGTCTCCCCTACTTGGCCGCGCTCAGGAGCGCAATCAGCGACGCGATGTCGCGGTCCTCGTACTCGAAGGTCACCCCGCCAAAGAACTCCGCGTCATTCCCGAGACGGCTGGCCCCGAGGTACGGCCGGAAGAAGCGCAATACCTTGGTCGAGGCT
>JACRIP010000174.1 GCA_016220045.1 Planctomycetota bacterium | reverse complement strand
TTAGTGCCTTCGCGATCTTTTGCGCGGTTAATTCTGAGTTGAGGATGCAATCGGCAATTCGCGTGGTGAATTCGAAGGCACGATACCTCGCGTGGAAGTGCGGCGGGTCGTGATCCTTCTCGTACCTGAGTCATGAAGTCCACCGCGCGCAGGCGCACGCTGCCCCAGGTCACGAATCCCTCTCGGCTCAGGGCTCTGCCCGATACCGGCAGTGTGCAGCGCGCTCGCAGCCCGTCGCCAAGCGCCCCCGCGGCTTCGCTGCCTCACGTCGCTAGGTGGTTTGGTGGACTGTGTCCCATTCGTGGGCCGTCGCAAGAACCGGCAGCCCCTTGAGCCGTCCATACCGTCTCTTCGCAGACTTGTGGGCGGCGGCAATCAGTTGCATGAACCGCGCCGTCACGAGGTGTTCGGCCAGTTCACCGGCAAGCTGAACCGCGAGGGACTGCTTTTCGTCGCCGTGGAGATCAGCAAATGCCTGCTGGGCGGACTCCATGCCCTCCAACGTGAATTGCTCCGCGGTCTCCGCATCCCAAGTCGCCAGCCAATCCAGTTCCCAGATGTCGCCAGCCGTCCTGTACCCGAAGCCGTCGCAATACCAACGATCTGGATTGATCGTGAACCCGTTCATTTCAAAGTAAAGCGCAGCCAGCTTCGTATCGGCGGGCGCACTTTGGTGGAATTCGATGAGGTACTTCGCCGCGGCCCGGGTGTGGTGCAGGAAGTCGCGCCCAAGAACACGATGGAAGGGAGTCGTTCGTAGTGCGCGTAGTGCACCCTCCAAACGGCAAATGCACTCGTCGAGTTTTCCGTGCGAAACCAGCAACCCGAATTCGGTGGAGATGACATCGGACATCCTAGCCGCCTTTCTCGCCGGTTCGTCGGTCTGGAGACGTGAGCAGAACCTCGAACCGCACGTGATCCATCGTGAGTCCTGATTCGGCGCACATCAACCGGCTTGAAGCCGCCGCTGCTCTGGAGGCGAACCGGGCTCAACTAAAACTTGGCGCTGTCCTCGACACGCCCGACGTGGACGAGGGGTGCCTCCACCGCATCGCTAGAGAAAATGAGGAAGCGCCACGGGCCAGACCGCAGCGCCGTCGGCATCGCTACACCCGAGCAGAGGTCAGGGTTGCCCCCCCGCCCGGCCGCCGCGGCTCCACCCCCGCCAGCGCGTGGCCCGCGATCCACCCCGTCGTCCACGCCGCCTGGAAATTGAACCCGCCCGTGATCCCGTCGATGTCGAGCAGCTCCCCCGCAAAGTAGAGCCCCGGGCACAGCTTGCTCTCCATCGTCTTGAAGTCCACCTCGCGCAGGCGCACGCCGCCGCAGGTCACGAATTCCTCCTGGTTCAGGGTCTTCCCCGATACCGGCAGCGCGCAGCGCGTGAGCACGGCCGTCAACGCCTCGGCCGCCGCACGCGGCAGACCGGACCAGCGCGCGTCCGGCGCCACACCCGCCGCCCGCACAAGCTGCTCCCAGAGCCGCGCCGGCAGCGGGGCCAGCGGCAGGTTGACCACGAGCTTCGCCCCGTGGCTCGCCCGCCGCGCCGCCAACTCGGCCGCGACCTGCGCCGGCTCCCGTCCCGGCAGCCAGTTCACCGTCAGGGAAAACGCGTAGTGCTTCTCCGCCAAGAGCCGCGCGCCCCAGGCCGAGAGCCTGAGCACCACCGGCCCGCTCACCCCCTCGTGGGTGATGAGCAGCGGCCCGCGCTCGCATAGCGGAGTGCCCGGCACGCTCGCCTCCACGTCCTCCACCGCGATCCCCGGCAGGGTGCGCAGCCAGGGCAGGGCGACGTGGAAGGTGAAGAGCGAGGGCACCGGCGGCTCCAGCGTATGCCCGAGATCGACCGCGAGCTGTCCCAGGGCCGTGGTGCGGCAGCCGCCGGTCGCGAGCAGCAGCCGGTCGCAGTCGAGCGTCGCGCCCCCGTCGAGCGTCAGCTCGAATCCGCCCCCAGGCCGACGCGCCGCCCGCTCCACCGTGCAGCGGACGACCACCTGGACGCGGGCGGCCTTCGCGGCGCCCTCCAGGCAGTCGATGATCGTAGCCGACTGGTCGGTGGTGGGGAAGAGGCGGCCGTCGGCCTCCGTCTTGAGCGGAACGCCGCGCGCCGCGAACCAGGCGATGGTGTCCGCGGGCGCGAAGCGGCTGAACGGACCGATGAGCGCGCGCTCGCCGCGCGGGTAGCGGGTGGAGAGGGTGCGGGGTTCGAAGCAGGCGTGGGTGACGTTGCAGCGGCCGCCGCCCGAGATCCGGACCTTCGAAAGGGGGTGCGGGCCCTTTTCGAGGATGCGCACGTCGAAGCCCGGCGCGGCCTCGGCGCAGGCGATGGCGGCGAAGTACCCCGCCGCCCCGCCCCCCGCGACGACGACCCGTGTCCGACTTTCACTCATGCGGCGGATGGTAGCCGTCGGCGCCGCGAAAACCCAACGAAATCGGCGCGGGCTCGCCCGGTGGGAGTGCGAGCGGCGCGAGTGGATTCGGGGGGCGGCTCCGTTCCCCGGCGCCGCACGGGAAGCCCTTCCTCGCGGCCCTGTTTGCTTGACCCGCGGGGGGGCGACTGGTACAGTCACCGCCGCTTGGGCAACGTCGCACTGCGGCGCCTCGCCGCGTCGAACGTTCGCCCGGCGTCCCAGTCCGCGCCCGCTTCCGTTGCCGGAGATCCGCCATGGCCGCACCGCGCGCCCCCGAGAACGCCCCCAAGAAGGAGCGCTTCGAGGACTACCTCGCCCAGGTCGAGCAGGCGGTGCAGCAGCTCGAGGGCGGCACCCTGCCGCTGGAGGACAGCCTCGCGCAGTACGAGTCCGGCATCAAGGCGCTCAAGCGCTGCCACGAAATCCTCGACGCCGCCGAGAAGCGCGTGCAGATTCTCCTGAAAACACCCGATGGCGGCGCGCAGGCCGAACCGCTGGAGATCCGCAAGAGCGACGACGTCGAGCGCGAAGAGCGCGCCCGCCGGCGCACCGGCCCCGGCCCCGCGGCGGGCGGCGGCGCCGCGGGCGCTCCCGCCGGAGACGAGCTGCCGTTCTAGCGGCGCGCTGGGCCCTCCGCCGGGTAGCGCCCCGCGCCCCCGACTCCCGTGAACCGGGCCTTGTCAGGAATCACACCGTGCCCTCGGCCAAACCGCCCACGCGCGCCGCGCGCCGTGCCGCCGCGCCCCCGCGCCCCGCCGCGCGG
>JACRIP010000187.1 GCA_016220045.1 Planctomycetota bacterium | reverse complement strand
GCCGGTGACGGTGCAGCAGCATTCTGAATTCCTGGCAGCGTACGCCGCGACCGCGCTCGTGGTGCGCGCGCAGTGGTGGCCGGCTCCTACCCCCGATAGGCAGAAGCTCACCATCGCCGAGTGGAAGGGCTGGCTCGGGGAGTCTGACGAATGGGGACCGCAACAGGCCTACCCGAACCGCCCGGTGACACTTGTGAGCTGGTACGAGGCTATGGCGTACTGCCGGTGGCGCACGCAGCAGGACAGGGATGGTCGGGAGTACCGCTTGCCGACCTCGGCGGAGTGGCAGTGGGCGGCGGAGGGCAAGCAACTCCGGTACTACCCCTGGGGAGCAGAGGGGAAAGCACCCGGGCACGGGGGCGCAGCGCGGGCCAACTGGCACGGTGCCGGCGTTGGGCATCCGAGTCCGGTTGGGGCATTCCCGGCAGGAGGCTGCGGCGGCATGGTCGACCTCGCAGGTAATGTGGAGGAGTTGTGCTCGAACGAAGTTGGGGACGCAATCGAGGCCTGCCGCGGGGGCTCGTGGGCCCTGAGAGAGCCCGAATTTCTGCGCTGCCGCTCCCGGTGCCTGGACGATCCGCGCGCGCGGGTTGGCCGCCTGGGCTTTCGGGTGCTGCGTGATGTATGACACGGATGTGCTGATCTGGGTGTTTCGGGGGAACCCCCGCGCGGCAAAGACCGTAGACGCGGATGCGACGCGCTGCGTGTCGCTCGTGACCTACCTGGAGTTGATACAGGGCGCGCGCGATCGTCAGAAGGTGCGGCAGATCCGGCGGTTCCTGGGCGAGCAGGGGTTTCTCACGCTTCCCCTCACCGAGGCGATCGGCCATCGCGCCGCCGTCTACGTCGAGGAGTGTGCGCTCCGTGCGGGGATGCGCCTCGCCGACGCCCTGATCGCGGCCACGGCGATCGAGCAGCGCATCGTCCTCTGCACCGGGAATCACCGCCACTACCGGCCGATTCAGGACCTGGACATTTCCGTTTTCCGGCCGTAGCCCTGCGCCCGGCATTGCCGGATTAGCATTCTCAGGCCCCAGCGGAGCGATGATCCGTGCCCACCGTTCCCGAACTGGCCGCCGTCCCCTCCCTCTGGACCCTGGCGGACCACGCGTATCTGCGCGCGCATCTGGCGGCGTGGCGGGCCGGCCGCCCGACCCCCTGGAGCCGCGCGCGCCTCACCGACGCGCGCGCCGAGGACTACGGCCCCGATCTCTACGTCCCCCTGGACGGCAGCGCTCTCGGGTGGTTCCTGGATGCGACGGGCCGGCTGCGACGGTTGCGGGATGCGGCCGACGCGGACGCTGCGGCCGATGTCGAGGCGGGCGGCGCGACCGCGGCGGCCCGTTCCGCCGCCCCCCATCGCGCACCGCTCGCGTGGTGGGTCTCGCACCCGGAACCCGCGTTCGCGCACACGGTCGTCGTCGGCTTTCCGGGTGGGGGAAAGACCGTATTCCTGACTCGCTGCGCCGCCGCCCTGGCCGCCGCCGTGCTCGGCGCGGCGGAGGCGCGCGCCGCCGCCCTGGTCGCGGAGGGGTTGAATCCGGACGCCCTGCGCCGGGCGCCCGCACGTCTCCCCGTTCCCGTGCTCCTGGAGGCGCCCGCGCTCGCCTTTCAGCTCGCGACGCGGACCGGCCTCCCGGCCCTGGTCGCCGCCCTGGCGCGCGCCCTGGCCTGCCTGCCCCCGCCGCGCCCGGCGGCGGCGCCGGAACCGGGTCGCGCGGGCGCCGCGCTTGCCCCATCCCCCGCACCCACACCCTCCCCCGCTCCGGATCACTCGCTCCCCAGCGCAGCGCAGCTCCCTGCGGCGCTCCACTCCGGTCGCTACGCTCTCCTGATCGACGCCTGGGACGAGATCGCCGCTCGCGACCTGCGGATGCGAGTCCTGGAGCTGCTCCAGGAACTGGCGCGTACCTGCCCGCGCACGCGCGTCCTGCTCGCGTCGCGCTCGGCGGCGCACACCGGCGCCTTGTCCTTCGGTTCCGAGTTCGAAGTCGTCGAGCTCCAGCCGCCCGACGCGGGTCAGCGACGCGCCCTCATTCGCCATTGGGTCGCCCTCCATCCGCGCGCGGTCGGGACGGACCCGCAGGGCTTCGAGAATGAGTTGCTTCAAGCGCTGCAAGCGCTCTCAGTACAACACCTGGGCGCCGGGGATGGCGAGGACTTTTTCGCGTCCCCCCTGGTCCTCGCCGCGCTCTGCCGGGTGTTCGCCCGGGACCGGCGCCTGCCCGCGAGTCGCGTCGAGCTGTACCGGCAGGTCATCGAGTATCTCTGCGCCTCGCGCGCGTCGTATGAGCCGGGCTACGGCCGGTGGAGCGCCTGGAACAAGCAGCAGGTGCTCGAACGCCTCGCCCTGCTGGTGCAGCGGCGGGGTGAACCGGCGCGACCGCTCACCGAGCCGGAGGCCGCCGGGGAGATCCGGGACCATTTCAGGGACGAGTTCAAGCCCGACGGTTCGTCCGACCTCGAGTACAGCCCGGAGGCGCGCGCGAATCGCTTCCTGCTGTGGACCGCGGAACATACGGGGCTGTTGGAGTATCGGTGGACCGCGGATGGGACGCGGGAGGAACTGCGCTTTCGATACCGCGAGTTCCGCGACTACCTGGCGGCCTGTCAGGTGGGGCGCGGACTCGATCTTGCGCACCTCGTGGGTCAGGTACGCGTCCTCCTCAAGGAGGGCGTGTTCACGGAGGAGTTCTGGCACCGCGTCGTGCTGCTTCTCGGCGGCGTCGTGACGCCCGCGACCGCGGAAGCGCTGCGCGCGGCGATCGTACAGGTTGCCCCGGAGGCGAGGGATCGGCGCGGCCGCCCGCTGGCGCTGGCGGCGGCAATGGTCATCGAGAACCGGGCGAATTTCGGCGGCCTCGAGGTGGTGGGGTTTGCGCAGGAGCTGGCTCGCGTCTATGGGGTGGAGGGCGCGGGGTGGCCCATGCGTGATCGGATCTTCTTTCTCGACACCCTCGGCGTCCTGGTTCCGGAGTTCGAGAATGGGCGCCGGCGCCAGCCGTGGGGCGACCCCCGGTACTGGGTGGAGGCAGAGCAGTGGGTGGCGATTCCGGCGGGGAAGGTGACGATCGAGGGAGAGAAGAAGCCGCGCCGCGTCGCCGCGTTCGAAATGGCGTGGTCGCCGGTGACGGTGCAGCAGTTTGCGGAATTTCTCGCCGCGTACGCGGCGACCGCGCCGGAACTGCGGGCGCAGTGGTGGCCGGCCGAAACTCACAAGCTGGAGAGGTACATCCTCACCGAGTGTACGGGCCGGGATGGGAAGCTGGACCTGTGGGGCCCGCAACTCCGGCATCCCAACCGGCCGGTGGTCTGCGTGAGCTGGCACGAGGCGATGGCCTACTGCGCCTGGCGTACCGTCCACGAAGGAGGTGGGCGGGTGATCCGGTTGGCCGATGAGACAGAGTGGCAACTGGCGGCGGGAAGGCCACGCGCCGACGAGTTTCCGTGGGGGCGGCAAGCCCTCGCGCTGGGGGAAGAGGCGCAAGTGAATTGGGCTGGCACCGGAGTCGGGGCACCAACCCCGGTGGGAGCCTTTCCAGTCGGGAACCGTGATCGATTGGCAGATCTCGTCGGGAATGTCTGGGAATTGTGTGGGAATTGGTTCGACGGGGACAGGGACTACCGCGCAGCGCGCGGAGGCTCCTGGGACTTCAATGATGAACCCGGGTTCGCGCGCCTCCACAGGCATCCTGCCGACCGCCGGCAGAACGCCGGGTTGCGGGTGGTGCGTGCGGGGGGGACCGTCTAGCCCCTTGCGCTTGCGCGCCTGCGCCCCGCGCACAGGGGTTCCTCTCGTCCGGTGGCCGAGGGCGCCACCCAGCCCGGGGGCTCCAAGGGGGCGGTGATCCCCCCTTCGGCCGCGCGGCGGCGGCGGCCCGATCCCGCCCGCGCGCGCCGCCCGCACGGGCACTCCTCAACGCGGCATCGCCCAGGACGCCCACCGCAGCGTCGCCACCGGCACGGCCACCGCCTCCGGCGCGCCCTCCAAGAGCACCACCTCGGAGCGGTGCAGGTAGATCCGGCGGCCCTGGACCCGCCAATACTCGCCTTCCGGCGCGGCCTCGAGCGCCACCCGCTCGCCGCGATGCACGCCGATCACGCAGGCCACCTCGCTCGGCTTCATGACGTCCTCCTCGCCGCTTTCCCACGCGCGCTACCGCGGCCCGCAGCGGGCCGCCGCGTTCCCCTCTACGGCGCCACGCACCGCCGATTCCCGCCGCTCCGGTTTTTCGCGCGGCACGGCCGCTGCCCCGTGCCCGGCGCCCGCCACACCGCCGGCCTGCGCTCGCTGCGCAGTTCTCGCGTAATTGCGGCAGCGCCGCCGCGTAGAACCCCGTGGGTGCGGCGCCGGCGGGCTTCCGTCCGCGTACCGGGTGGCCTCGTCGGCCCGGGCACGCGCGCCGCACGTGGCCTCGGCGAGACGTCGGGCTCGGAATTGTGAGGTTGGGAACATGAAGGTTCAGAGACTCGGGCTCCCGCTCCGCGTCGCCGGCTTCCTCGCGGCGACGGCCTGCCTGGCCCTGGGATGCGGCAAGTCCAGCGTCGACTCGGCGGCAACGCTCGCGCAGGAGATCCTGGGCTACGCGCCGAGCGCCGCGGACCGGAAACTGGCCGGCGAATTCCTGGCCGGCTGCACCGCGGACGAGGCGGAGATCGCCGCCGTCCTTCGCTCGGAGCGCGAGGCGTTCGCGGAAGCGACCGCGTCGGCGCCCGCCCCGGCGCGCTTCCGCATCATGCTGCTCTATTTTGCGCGGCAGGCGGTCGCGCGCGGTCTGACCGATGCCGCGCTCAAGCGGGAGGTCGAGTCCGGGCGCCGGCAGGCCGCGCTCGCCGCCGCGCTCGATGCGCCCGCCGGCGCGAGCTGCGCCGCGGCCCTCAACGAGCTCGCCCCCGAGGAGCTGGCGCGCGTGCTCCCGTTGCTGGCGGGCTGCTACTTTATCGGGGACAACCCGTACAGCGAGGAAACGCTGACCTGGGCGGCCGAGTCGCTCGCGGATTTCGATCGCGCCCTGATGCAGGCGGGCCTGGCCCGCCATTCGGTCGCGGCGAAGCTGCTGATTGAGGCGGGCCGGCTGCGCATTCCCGCGGCGGCGCGCGCGGACTTCGTGTGGTCGCACGGGCCGAGCATCGCGGTGCCGCTCGCGGTCGGGCGGGCGGCGGAGGACGCGAGCGGTCTCCGCGCGCTGCTGGAGAGCCGGCATGCGTTCTACCGGGAAGCCGCGGCGGCGGCGCTGGCGCAACCGGCGGCGCGGGCCAAGTAGTCCCGTGCGGCCAAGGGGGTAGGCTTCCCGAGAGTAGTTCATCCTGGCGCGCCCGTGCCGCGCCCGAGGGATCGGGATCGGCGGCGGGCCACACTTCCGCGCGGCTCACTCTGTCGAGGGCGTGTCATGTCAGACGAGAAGGTACTCGGATTCTGGTACGGCAAGCGGGTGCTGATCACGGGGGGCGACGGTTTCGTCGCTTCCAACCTCGCCGCTTCCTTGATGCGAAAGCAGGCAACGGTAGTCGTGTCGGTGCGCCACCAGCGGCCGGTCTCCACGCTGAAGCTGCTGGGAGTAGGCGAGTCCCCCGATATCGAACACTCCGACCTCCATCATTCCGACGCGGTCCAGCGGATTTGCCATCGGCACCGGATTGACACGATCTTTCATCTCGCGGCGTCTGCGATCGTGAGTTCGGCCTCGTCCACTCCCCTGCCCACGCTCGTGAACAACATCCTCCCCACCGCCAATATTCTCGAGACCGCGCGGGTTTTGTCCATTCCGCGCGTCGTGGTGGCCTCCTCGGACAAAGCCTACGGCGACCACACGGACTCGGACGACCCGGAACGGATCCCCTATCGCGAGGGCCACGCCCTACGGGGCATGGACGTCTACAGCGCCTCGAAAGTCTGTGCCGACATGATCTGTCAGACCTACGCGCTGCAGTTCGGCCTGCCCGTAGCCGTCGTCCGGCCCTGTAACATCTACGGGCCCGGCGATCTGAACTTCACGCGGCTCGTGCCGCGCACGGTCCTGCGCGTTCTGCGGGGCAATCCGCCGGTGATCAACCAGGGAAACGAAGATGTGCTCCGGGAATACACCCACGTCGAAGATGTGGTCCGCGCGTATGAGCTGATCGCCGAGAAGCTCCCGGAGCACTGCCGTTCGGGTCGTCCGCGCTCCGGGCGCGCCACCTACGGCTGGGCGGCGTTCAATGTCGGATCCTACGCTCCCCACGGATCCTTCCATCCGGAGAGGGAGCCGAATATCCGGAGCGTCCGTCAGGTGATCTCCCTGATAACGACCCAGCTTGGCCGCCCGGACCTGGCGGCGTAACCGATCGACAGGCCCGCGAACTTCGTCGAAATCCCCGATCAGTATCAAGACGCAAGGAAGATTCGCGCGCTGGGCTACCGGACCCAGATCACGTTTGACGACGGGCTGGCCCGGACCGTGGGGTGGTACCGGCGCCATCGCGAGTTCCTGGATCGGCGGGGCGGCAAGTTGCTCGAGTGAGCGTCGTTGGCGGCCCCGGGCGCCCCCCTACTTGACGGGTCTGCTTCCGCGCGGATGCCGGCAACGCGATTCCGCGGAGCTGCAGCCGGCGCGCGCGTGGACGTTGCTCTGGCCGGCCCGCGCATCTAGAATGCACGCGCGTCGGGGAGTCGCGAAGGAGGGCCATGCCGACCGTTCAGCAACTTGCCGCGGTGAGATCGCTGCGCACAATCTGGGAGCAGGCGTACCTGCTCCGCCGCAGCGCGACCTGGTTGGTCGGGCTTGCGCGCGGCGGGAGCTCGCACGACCCCGCCGCCGGGGCGGTGCCCGATCCTTACCTCCCGGGTTGCTACGTCCCGCTCGATGGAATCGCTGATCGGTGGTATCGGGCCGAGGACGGTTCGTTGCGCTCGGCGGAGGGGGCGAGGGCGGACGACGCCGAGCGGCTTCAACCGGTCGGGGTCGTCGTATCGCCGCGTGGAGATAGTGGCGCAGTAGCACTTGGGCGGCGGGCGCACCCCCTGTCATGGTGGGCATCTCAGACCGAGGAGCGGCTCCGCCACTTGGTGCTGGTCGGCTCGCCGGGCGGGGGAAAGTCCGTCTTCCTCGCGCGGCTCGCGGCGGCCCTGGCGGCGGAGACGCTGGGCGGAGCCGCCGCCGTGCCCGGACTCGCCGACGCCCGCGCCATGCCCGAGCTGGAT
>JACRIP010000188.1 GCA_016220045.1 Planctomycetota bacterium | reverse complement strand
CTCCATGCCCTCGCGCACCCCTTCCTCCATCAACTCCTTGATGTTGTCCTCGGTGAAGCCGGGTAGGGTCTTTCCATTATAGAGCTTGAGCTTTTGGAGCAGGGTCAGGTTGGCCTTCTTCGGCTCTTCCAGGCGCGACAGCACGGCCCACATGGAGCAGATCTCGACGGTGTGGGGCGCGATGTGCTTGCCCTTGACCTTCTCCTTGTTGTAGTCGCGCTCGTAGATCTTGATCTCGTTGTCGAGTTTCAGGTTGTACGGCACGTCGATCTTGAGGGTGCGGTCGCGGAAGGCCTCCATCAGCTCGTTGTTCTGCAGGCGCTTGTACTCGGGCTCGTTGGTGTGGCCGATGATGACCTCGTCGATGTCGGTCTGCGCGAACTTCTTCGGCTTGACCACGTACTCCTGGGAGGCGCCGAGCAGGTCGTAGAGGAAGGCGACGTCGAGCTTGAGGACTTCGATGAACTCGATGAGGCCGCGGTTGGCGATGTTGAATTCGCCGTCGAAGTTGAAGGCGCGGGGGTCGGAGTCGGAGCCGTACTGGGCGATTTTGCGGTAGTTGATGTCGCCGGTGAGCTCGGTGGAGTCCTGGTTTTTTTCGTCCTTGGGCTGGAAGGTGCCGATGCCGACGCGGTCCTTTTCGGAGAGGAGGAGGCGCTTGACGCGGACGTGCTTGATCATCTGGTGCCAGTCGCCCTTGTAGCGCTTGAGGAGCTCATTGGCGGTGCGGCGGCAGAAGGGGCAGAGGTCGCCGTCGACGCGCAGCTCGTACTCGCAGGCCTTCTTCTTATTGAGCTCGCGGACGATGGTCTCGCGGGCCTCGGCGGGCACCAGACGGAGGGGCTCTTCGCGCATCGGGCACTCGGAGACCTCCTCCTCGAGCACCCACTCGAAGGTGTAGCAGGCGCCCTCGCGGCTGCGCGAGTAGGCTTCGAGGCCCTTTTTGAGGAGGCGGACGACGGTGCTTTTCGAGGAGCCGACCGGCCCGTGGAGCAGGATGATGCGGCGGTCGGAGCCGTAGCCGTGGGCCGCGGATTTGAGGCAGTGGACGAAGTCCATGAGGCTGTGTTCGAGGCCGAAGATGGCGTCGCGGCCGTTGCCCATGGGGTCGCGGAAGAAGCGGAAGCGCTGCATGGAGCGGCGATGCTCGGAGTAATCCTCGACGCCGTAGCTGAGGATCATGTCGTAGCCGCGCTGGAAGGCGTTGCGGATGGCGCGGGGGCTCTCCAGGAGGATGGTGAGGTAGTCCTCGAAGGGCCCCTCCCAATGGAGCTCCTGGTAGGCGTGGACGTCGATGGTCTTGTCCACGATGGAGAGAAGGACCTGGGCGGCGCCTGCGGTGTTCGTGGTCGCCATCGACACGCTCCTTGGCAGCTACGGGAAGAACCCGATGCCGGAACGCGCCGCGGGCCGGCGGCGCGGGCGGGGGAACTTTATCAGAAGCGCGAGTATAGCGCGGCGGGGGGCGGGTGTCAACAAAGCAGCGGGGGCCCAAATCTGGCGCAGGACAAGGAATACGGCGGGCCGACGCGGTCGGCGATTGACACTCGCCGCGCGCGCCCGGTATAAGAGCGGCGGGCCCGGCGCGGTGGTCGGTGGTCGGCGGCCGGTGGACCGCGACGAGTAGCGGGTGACCAGTGGACGGGTGGTAAGCGCGGCGGGCGCGGCGGGAGGTGGGGGCGGCGAACGGGTGCACGGAGGAACGCGCGATGGCAGGCGAGGTCGGCCCGGACACCCCGACGCTTTCCGGGGATTCACCCGATTCCGCGGCGGAGCGGGAGTGCGCGAGCGAACGGCTGCTTGGCCGGCTGCTGGTCGATCAGGGGGTGGTGCCGGCGGCGCTCCTCGCCGAGTGCCTGGCGATCCAGGAGGCGATACCCCCGGGCACGCCGCGCCCGCGCCTGGTCGACCTGCTGGCGGCGCGCGGCCTGCTCTGCGCCGCGAAACCTGCGGCCGTCGCGCCGCCGGCGTCGCCCGCCTTTGCGCGGCGCGACGGCCCGCCCGACCCGACCGCCACCATTTCGGACTTCTCGCCCGCTGCCGATCTGCCGCCGCCAACCGCAGCGCCGCCGCCGCCGAGCGCGGGCGCGGGCGCCGTCCGCTCTCCCCCGCCGCGGGCCGCCGGCGCGACCCCCCAGGGGTCGGCGCCGCCCCGCCCCGCCTCCGCCCTGCCCGCGGACGTCTCCGAGGCCCGCGCCCGCGGGGAGAGTGACGGCGGTCCCTATATCCTGGTGCGCGAGCTCGGCCGCGGCGGCATGGGACAGGTCTTCAAGGCCTGGGAGCGCGAGCTCGAGCGCTTCGTCGCGCTCAAATGGGTTTCGCTCGCCGCGGCGGTTCCCGGCGCACCCGTGCCCGCGGACGCCATGGAGCGCTTCCTGCGCGAGGCGCGTACCGCGGCCAAGCTCTCGCATCCCAACATCGTCCAGGTCTACGGCGCCGGCATGCTCGCCGACCGGCACTACATCGCGTCGGAGCTGGTCGAGGGCGCGACCTTCCGGCGGCTGATCGAGGAAATACCGGAGATCGTCACCCGCAAGGGCTCGGCCCCGGAGCGGCGCGGCGACACCCAGGTACGGGTCAAGGCCGCGTCCGCGCGCCGCGTCGCCGCGCTGCGCCGCCGCATTTCCGTCCTGCGCGACGTCGCACGGGCGCTCGACGTCGCCCACTGCAACGGCGTGATCCACCGCGACATCAAGCCCGACAACATCCTGCTCAAGCGGCCGGCCGCGGACGGCGCCGCCTCCCCCGCGGCCCAGCCCGCGTCGGCCCGCGAGCCCACGCATTCCGCCCCGGGCGGCGCCGCCGACGGGGACATCGCCTGGACCCCCAAGCTCGCGGACTTCGGCCTCGCCCGCGACCTGGCATCCGGTTCCGACCTGACGCGCAGCGGCGAGGCCCTGGGCACGCCCGCCTACATGTCGCCGGAGCAGGCCGACGGGCGCGTCCACGAAATCGGGCCGGCCAGCGACCTTTTCTCCCTCGGGGCGGTCCTCTATGAAGCCGCCACCGGCGAACGGCCGTTCAAGGGCGAGTCGACCGCGTCGATCCTCTTCGCCGTCATCGACCGCGATCCGCCCCGCCCGCGGACGCTGGTGCCGTCCCTCTCGGTAGACCTGGAAACGGTCATCCTCCGCTGCCTCGAGAAGAACCCGGCGCGGCGCTACCCGAGCGCAGCGGCCCTGGCCGACGACCTGTCCGCGTGGCTCGACGGCGAGCCGATCCGCGCCCGTCCGGTGTCGCGGATCTCG
>JACRIP010000183.1 GCA_016220045.1 Planctomycetota bacterium | reverse complement strand
CGCAGAGGAGCGCGCGCTCCTCGTCGGTCTCGGGGGCGAGCGGGGCGCCGAAGAGGATGAGCGCCTTGTCGCCGCCGGTCCAGAGGTCGAGGCGCGCCACGAGGCCCTCGTAGCCGATCACGGTCCGGTGGAGCAGGAGGAAGTAGTCGTGGGCGAGCGCGGCGGCGAGATCGGCGCGCTCGGGTCCGAGGCGGGAAATCTGGGGCGACAGGCCGGGGCAGGCGGCGAAGACGCAGGTGACGCCGCGGTGTTCGCCCTCGAGGGAGAGGCGGCCGGGCGCGGCGCGGACCTTTTCGTAGAGCGGGTGGGGGAGGAAGGAGTGCAGCGCCTCGACGCGGTGGATGAGCCAGAAGAGCCGGGACAATGGATCGGGGAGTTCCAGGAGGGGCGCGAGCGGACTGGCGGGCTCCGCCCCGGGCAGGTCGACCGTGAGGTGGGTGGCGAGGAAGAGCCCCTCGTCGTGCGGCGTGCAGGCGAGGGCGTTGCCGGCGCGCGCGCGCGTTTCGGCGGTGACGCAGACGGCGCGCGCGGGCGCGGCGGCCTCGGCCCGCGGCGCCGCGACCGCGGTCTCGCCCGTGAGCAGGAAATCGCGGCGCTCCCCGGCGAGTCCGACGCATACGGTGAAAACCGGGCCACTCGCGAGGCCGACGCTCATCTCCAGGGCGACCGGTCCGGCGGAGGTCTCGAGGGTGGAGAGCGCGTCGAGGGCGCGCAGCATTTCGAACGCCGCGGCGGCGGCGCGCACCGCATCCCAGCCGGGCTCGCCCGGCGCCGCCTCAAAGAAGGCGAGCACCGAGTCGCCGCCGAACTTGGCGACGTAGCCGCCGTGGCGCGACACCGCCGCGTCCAGCCCGGTGAAGACCCGATTCAGGATGCCGGTCAGTTCCTCGGCGCCGGCGCGTCCGTGCCGGCAGAGCCGGGAGGTGAGGGCGCAGAACCCGGCGAGGTCCGCGAAGAGCGTGGTGCCGTCCACGAAGGCGCCGCGCGGGCCGGGGGAGGCGGATACCCTGGGTCGTGCGGACATCCCCTCACCCCGGCCCTCCCCCGCTGCGGCGGGGGAGGGGGACGCGGTGGGGGAGGCGGAGGCGCTGGGTAGCGCGGACATCCCCCCACCCCGACCCTCCCCCGCGGCGGCGAGGGGGGGGGACGGTGCGGCGGCTTCGGCGAGGACCGGGAGCGGGCAGTAGCGCGCGATCGCGCGATACAGGTCGAGCACCGGCCCGAGCGCGCGCACCATTTCCGCGGGCGAGAGTCCGGCTCCGCCGGCGAGCGCCTTGGCGGCGAGGGCCGGTCCGACGTGACGCTCCAGCAGGTAGCGCGGCGGGATCGGGACCGCCGCCGGGGCGCGTAGCGGATCAGGCATACGCCTGACTCCAGGTGCGGGCTGGACGGAGACCGGGAAGGGGGCCAGTGCGCCGGCATTCTAGCCGCACCGCGGGTCGCGGCCAAGCGAAAGCGGGGGTTGCTCTCGCCGTGCCGGCGTGGTAGGGTTAGGGGCGACTCAGGGCCTGGTTCAAAGCGGGGTAACACTACCTGCCCGCTCAGGGGGAGCAAAACGGGGACATGACCTGAATTCCTGCGGGGGCTTGCGACCATCGGGGGACGTCGCTGGAATTCAGGATCGTGTCCCCGTTTTGCGGCCGATCTGAACCAGGCCGGGAATCGAGAATAGCCCTTGACTCTTTGCCGGGCCGGAGTAGACTCTACTCCTGAGAGTACCCGAGGAGCATCGCGGGGGCTCTCGTCACCTTGAGTTGGGAGGCACCTGGGTATGCGCCGGGGACGGTACGGGTTCACCCTGATCGAGCTGCTGGTGGTCATCGGCATCATCGGCGTGCTGTCGGCGCTGCTCTTGCCGGCCCTGGTCGGGGCGCGCAAACAGTCCAAGAAGGCCGACTGCAAGAACAACCTCAAGCAGCTCGGCGCCTACCTGCAGGTCTACGTTTCGACCTTTGGGGGCGGCACGCAGTACCCCTACGTCAATGCCGCCGCCCCCGCCGCGCCGCCCGGGCTCGCCGGCGGCTTTCTCACGCCCAACCGCTGCTTCTGGAGCTACCTCTACAACGTCCCGATCCAGCGGAACGGCGTGCTGACGCTGCCGGGGTGCGAGCCCCTCTTCGTCTGCGCGGTGGCCGGCACCCAGCCGACGTCGACCGCCTGCGACTACCTTGCGCCCGACGTACGCCCCGGCAACAACTGGCCCGCCGGGTCGCTGGGGGCCGGGACTCCCATCTACCCCGGGGGCAGGCTCAGCGAAGCCGTCCGTCCGACCGCGCCGGTCGGGGCGGACAGTATTTTTTTTCGCTACACCGGCGTTGACCTCCCGCTGGCCAATCACGGCGGGGCGACCGCGATGGTGGGTGGGCCGGGGCCGCAATTGCTCGACGACTTCAATGTGCTGTACTTCGACGGGCACGTGGCGTCGGCGGTGCCCGGCTCGCGCGACGAGCTGCTGGTGGCGATCGCGCTGGCGGGGCGGGCGACGAATTGAAGCGCGGGGACAGCATGGCGGAGGGAGCAGCGGCCGGGGCGGGCGGT
>JACRIP010000182.1 GCA_016220045.1 Planctomycetota bacterium | reverse complement strand
TCGCGGCGCCGCCGCTGGCCGCGGCCCCGGCGACCTCCGCCGCGCACGGGCTGCCCGCTCCGCCACCGGCCGCCGGCCGCACGCGCCCCACCCCCGCCGACCTCGAGCTCACGCCCGCGCGCGTCATCCTGCCGGGGTTCGAGCGCACCCCGTCCCCCTACGCCATTCCCGCCAACCTCGTGGCCATCACCGAAGCCTGCGACCTCGTGGTCTTCGAGGCGCCCGGGGCCGCCCTGCGCACCGGCGTCGTGGTCTGGCTCAAGTTCCCGGACTACGGGATTCTCCGGGTGCGCGTCGGCCAGCCGATCGGCGATCCGAAGAACCGGAAATTCACCGGCCGGGTCCTGCCGCACGTCCGACCCCAGGCCGAGCCCCCCGCGGCGCCCGCGGCCCCGCCCGAGCGCGCCTACGAGGGGCCGGATATCGCCTGCTCCGCCGCATTTGCCGGTGGCACCGTTTCCCCGTAGACCCCGTTGCTGAACCGGGAGGTTCCCGTGCGACGACACCTGTTCGCTGCGCCGACGCTGGCGCTGGCTCTCTGGCTCGGCGCCGCGACGCCCGCCGTGGCCGGCGACGTCCAGGGGACGGTCACGCTGCCCGACCGGCCGGTGAAGAAGCCGCGCCCCGGGAATCGCTATCCGGGTAAGGCCCCGGAGGGCGACGACAAGCGCGGCCCGGCGATCGTCTTCATCGAGGGCGTCACCGCCGGCGCGCCCTTCGCCCCGCCCAAGGAGCACGCGCAGATGAGCCAGTCCGGGCGGCAGTTCGCCCCGCTCGCGCTCGCCATCCTGGTCGGGACCACCGTCGATTTTCCCAACGCGGACGACGAGTACCACAACGTCTTCTCCCGCTCCAAGGCGAAGGAAATGGAGCTCGGCCGCTACGGCAAAGGCGAGTCGCGCTCCGAGACCTTCGACAAGCCCGGCCTGGTGCGCCTGCGCTGCGAGGTCCATGGCAGCATGCACGCCGTGATCTTCGTCGCCGAAAACCCGTACTTCGCCGTGACCGACGAAGCCGGGAAGTTCACGATCAAGAACCTGCCGCCGGGCAAGTACCGTATCTACGCCTTCCACGAGGACTACGAGCCGAAGCCGCGGGGCGCGGACCCGACGCACGCCGTCGGCAAGGAGATCGAGGTCGGCAGCGACGGGACGGTGACCGCCGATTTCGACCTCAAGGCCTAGCAGAACCAGACACCGCGCATGAGAATCCGTTTCCGCACCAAGATCCTGCTCTCCCTGCTCCTGACCGTGGCGGCGCTGCTCGGCGGGGCGCTGATCGCGCTCGACCGCGCCTATGTGCGCAAGGTGGAGGGCATGGTCGGGGAGCGCTACGCGCAGGGACGCCGGAACTTCGACCTGTCGACCGGGCGGGTGCGCGAAGCGCTGGAGTGGGGGTGCGACGCCATCTCCGAATCGTCCCGCTTCAAGTCCGTCCTTGAAGCCGGGGATTCACCTGATCACGTCGAGCAGGCCGCGCTCTTCGAGATGGAGTATCGCGGCGTGTGGGCGCAGTTCCTGGTGGTGGCGGACGTGGACGGGAAGTCGATCGTGCGCTGCCGCGCGCCGCGCGGTGCGTCCCGCGAGGAAGCGAAGCGGCCGACGGAGCGGCACGCCGCGGCGGCCGGCGGCACGCCGCCCGAGGCGGCGCTCGTCCAGCGCGCGCTCGCCGTCGCCGAAGAGCTGCAGGCGGGAGCGGAGGGGCTGGAGAAAGCCACCGCCGAGCTGCGCGAATTCCTCCTCGACGACGGGCGGATCTACCTGGTCGTCGCCCGTCCGGTGGACGACGAAGGCCATCTGCGCGGGGTCGTCGTGCTCGGCGCCGAGATGAGCGAAGAGGTGGCGAACCGGCTGCACGAGACCCTGGTCGGCGAGGATGCCGCCGCGTTCGTGGCGGAGCAGCACTTCAAGGGCGCGAGTTTTCCGCCGGCGCTGCGCGTCGAGGCCGAGGCGGCCGTCCAGGACCGGCTCGCCGGGGTCGGGCCCGGCGAGGAGGCCGATCTGGAATGCGTCATCGGCGGCAAGGCCTACCGGGCCGTGCTCAGCCCCATCCAGCGCCGCGGCGCCGCCGTCCCCATTTACGCCGCGCTCTTCGTCTGCCTCGAGACCTTCGTCGAGTTTCGCCGCGAAATGCGCGAGCTGACCGTCGGAACCGGCGCCGTCGCCGTCGTGCTGTGCATCTTCCTCAGCGTGGCGGTGGCGCGCGGCGTGTCCGCGCCGGTCCTGGATCTGGTCGCGGGCACGGGACGGGTCGCCAACGGCGAATACAGCGCGCGCATCCGCATCCATTCGCGCGACGAGCTGGGCGACCTCGCCGAGTCCTTCAATCGCATGGCGGAAGACCTGGCGTCGAAGGAGAAGGTGCGCGCGGTGCTCAACAAGGTGGTGTCGCGCGACGTGGCCGAGACGCTGCTCAAGACCGAGGACCTGGGCCTGGGCGGTCGCCTGGTGGACGCCACGCTGCTTTTCGCCGACCTTCGGGGATTCACCGCACTGACGCAGGGCATGGCGCCGTAGCAGGTGGTGAGCATGCTGAACGAGTTCATGACGGCGATGAGCCGCGAGATCCTGGACGCCAAAGGGATCGTGGACAAGTACGTGGGCGACGAGATCATCGGGGTCTTCGGCGCCCCGAAGTCCTACGGCCAGGACGCGGCGGCGGCGGTGCGCGCGGCCTGCCGGATGCGCGAACGGCTCGCGGAGCTGAACGAGAAGCGGCGCGGGCGCGGCGATCCGCCGCTGGCGATGGGCATCGGCATCAACACCGGCGCGGTTGTCGCGGGCTGCATGGGCTCCGAGGAGTTGATGAGCTACACCTGCATCGGCGCGGCGGTGAACCTGACCAGCCGGCTGTGCTCGAACGCGAAGCCGGGTCAGATCCTGATCAGCGAGCCGGCGCGGCGCGCCGCCGCAGCCGCCGCGGGAGGCGGCCTGGAAGTCCACGAGCTGGAGCCGATCCGGGTGAAGGGATTCGACCACCCGGTGCCGGTCTTCGAAGTGCTGTCCTCCCCGGCGCTCCCGGCGACGCCGAAGCCGGCGCCGAGCGGCGCGGGCGCGTGCGCGTCCGGCGGCGCACGGAGCTTGTAGTACCGGGCTTCAGCCCGGGTTCGTCGCCGGCCTTCCCCCATCGCCCTCAGGGCTACGGGGGCCGTGTCAGGCCGGCATCCTGTCCGACTCCAACCAGGGAAACCGCTGGATGCCGCACCTCACCCGCCTACCTGCGCTGCCCGCTCTGCTGCTCTTCTCCTGCGCCCTGCTCACGCTCCTGCCTGCCGCGCGCCTCGCCGCGGAGGACGAGGGCGACGGGGGCTTCCTGGGCATCCACGAAGCCGAACTGCGCCTCGCGACCGACGACGGCGCTGTCGACGCCCTGCTCTCGGGCGTGCTCGACCTCGAAGGCTACGTGCTGCAGGAGGAAGGCCCCGGCCTGCTCTTCGCCGACCACAGCTTCGTCAATCCCCGGCTCACGCTGTTTCTGGATGCGAACCTAGGCGAGCACCTCTTCCTCTTCGTGCAGGCGCGCGCCGACCGCGGCTTCGATCCCAGCGATCAGCCGGCCGAGATCCGCCCGGACGAGTACTTCGGTCGCTACACCCTCTCGGGCGAATCCTGGAGTGCGGCGCTGCAGCTTGGGAAGTTCGCGACGCCGGTTGGGAATTTCGTGCCGCGTCACGACTCGTTCCGGAACGGGCTGGTACGGGCGCCGCTGCTCTACGATGCGATGACGACGGTCGGCGACGACAAGGCGCCGCCCGGGAACCAGGCGCAGCTTAACCGGTGGGACCTGGAGGACAAGAAGACGCTCTGGCAACCGATGATTTGGGGGCCGGTCTACGCGACCGGCGCGCAGCTTTTCGGCACGGTCGGGGTGTTCGACTGGCGGGTGGCGGTGACGAATGCGGCGCCGGGAGAGCGGCCGGACGAGTGGGAGTGGAAGGCGGGGGACGAGCAGGCGCCGGCCTGGGCCGTGCGTCTCGGGGCGGCGCCGCTGCCGGGGCTGGTGGTCGGCCTGAACTATGCGTGGGGTCCGTACCTGAGGGACCGGGCGGAGGCGTCGCTGGTAGCGGGGCGTGACCGCAGCGACTACGACCAGCGTCTGGCGGGGATCGATCTTGCCTATGCGGTCGGCCATTTGGAGTTCTGGGCCGAGGCGTACGTCTCGACCTGGGAGGTGGCGAAGGTCCGGGGCGATCTGGACGTCATCGGGTATTACATTGAGGCGAAGTACACGCTGACGCCGCGGTTGCACGCGTCGGCGCGCTGGAACCAGATGCTCTTCGGCGCGATCGAGGACGCGGCGGGTCGGGAGCGGGCGTGGGACCGGGACGCGTGGCGGGTGGAGGTCGGGGCGGGGTATCTGCTGGCGGCGAACCTGTTGGCGAAGGTCCAGTACGAGTGGAATGTGCGGGAGGGGCGGGACCCGGAGGACGACGTGCTGTCGCTGTCGCTGTCGTTGTCGTTCTAGCACGACAACGCGCATCGCCGCCCCCCGGAGCAAGGACCGTCCGCGGCGCCAAGGAGCGTACATCGGCCATTCGGCTCGTTTGCAGTTCCGCCTTCAGAGGCTGTCGCAGAAGGCGGCGATTAGTGGCCCTTCGGTGCAGGCCGGAAGGCCTGCACCACAATTGCCGGAGACCTCGCGAACGACTCTCGAGATGCTCGAAACCCTTGTGGCGCAGGCCTTCCGGCCTGCGCCGCGAGGTCTCCGGCACGGGAGTCCCGGCCGGCGGCCCCGATCCCCAGAACGAGGCGTATCCGCCCCATTCGGCCTTTTGCGACCGCCTCTTCAGGCGGAACTGGGAACGGGCGGGCTCTGCGAGCGGCATTCCTCGGCCGGCCGCCACCCTCCCGTCGATGGTGAAACGCTTCCGACGAGATGTCGTTCGACTTCCAGGAGGGGATCGAACATGGAAACGCTGAGGTACCGCCGGCGGCAACGGCCGGGCTTGTTCCAGCTCCTGGCGCTTTTCGGGGTGGCCCTCGCGGGCTGGGTCGGGCCCGTGGCCGCCGAAGCTCCGCCCGCCGCCCCAACCGAACGCGTGCAGGAGGCCGAGCGCACCGCGCGCGAACTCTTCGCCGCTCTCGCGCGCGGCGAGCGCGCCGCCTTTCTGGCGGCGGTCGACATCGACGAGTGCTGCATGCGGTTCGAACTCCGCTACCATCCTGCGGCGCCGTACATCGCGACGGAAAAGGAGCTGCCCGCGCTTTACGGCGGCGTGCGCAAGGGCTATCAGCGGGTGGTGGACGAACTGGGCCCGCAGTTCGAAAAAGGCCGGGTCGTCATCCGTCCGGCGCAGGAGGTGGGCACGGAGGTGCATGTCACGGCCTACACGATCATCGATTCGAGCGTGAACTACCTGACCCTGCAATTGGCGACGCGCCTCGGCGCATGGCGGATCGTCAACCTGAGGTTTCCATTTGAGGAGCGGGACATCCTCGACAAGCTGCAGGTGATCGAGCCGTGGTCGGAGGCGCGTCTGCCGCCGGAGCCGGCGGCACCGAGCGTGTTCGTCGATGTGGAACGGGCGGCCCGGCTCGGGGGAGGGGTGGCGGCGGTGCTCATCGCGTTCTTGATCGCCCTCGGGGCGGGGCTCGGACTGCGCGGGCTGATGCGGCGGCTGGAACCGGGGGTCTCGGTCTGGCACCGCGAGTCCTGGCCCTGGTGTCTGGTCGCGTACGCCGTGGCTTCGGGGCTCTTCGTTTTCGGTCTGATTGCCGATTTGATCGGGGAGCGGCAGCGCAAGGCGGAGCGCCTGGCGGCGTTCAAAGCGGAGCGCATGGCGGCGCGGGCGGCGGCGAATCAATCCGATGCGGTGCGCCGCGCGGCATTCGCGGCGGCGCGGGACGGAACGCCCGAGCACGCCCTGCAGTTGCTGGCGCAGATCCCGGAGCAGGTGGCCGCGAGCGTGGAGCTCAACCAGCTTCAGGTGAGGCTGTTGCTGGGTCTGGGGCGAGTTGCCGACGCGGAGCAGGTTCTGCTGCAAATGCTCGAGCGGCGTCCGACTTCGCCGCTCGCCCACCATCAACTGGGGGCGCTGGCCGAGCGTGCGGGGCGCTACCCGGAGGCGGTCGGGCACTTTCGTGCGGCGATGGCCGCCTTGGGCGAGGACGCGCTGCTCCTCATGGAAACGGCCTGGGCCGAGGTTGAGGCCGGGCGTTTGGACTCCGCGGAGCGGGAGATCGAGCGCGCTCTCGCGTTGGCGCCGCTGGACCCCCCGGCGCTGCTCTGCCGGGCGCGCATTCGGGTGCGCACCGGCGCGCGCGCGGAGGCTTTGGCGGATCTGGAATTGGCGGCGCGCCAGGGGGGGATCGACGAAGACGGAGCCGGCGCGGACGATGATCTGGGAAAGCTGGCGGACGACCCCCAATTCGCGGCGATTTTCGCGGACAAGTAGGCAGTTGACACTACCACGCTAGACCGCGGGATCAAGTCAGGACGGTTTCCGTTCGCCATGCAGCGACTTCGCGGGCTGCCAGGAACTTCCTGGGAGCGCGGGCGTCCTCGCCCGCGTTCCCAGGCATAACGAGACCTCCTGGCATTTTGGGACCGAGCGGTCTAGCGTTGTCGTGTTGACGTGGTCCACGGTTCACTGGGGCTACGTGCGGCCGGCGACCCTGAGCAACGCGCTGTTGCAGCGCTCTCGCCGCCCTCGGTAGGATCCCCGGGTGGAGATCGCGGCCTGCCGGACGTAGGCCGGCCGGTGGTGGGCGGCGCGTGGCCCACTCGGGCGCCGCCCGGGTATTCACTGCACCCGCACCACGACCAGGGAAGTCAGGACGAAACGCATGCGTGACGATGACCGTGCCGGCGGCGACCCATGGGCCTGCGACCCGGACGGGGGAGTCAGTCGGGTCGGCGCATGGCGAGAGCTGAGGGCGAAGAGGTAGCGTGGGGCAGGAGCGAGGACGCGGCGGGTCGCCGCGGGACGAAGAAGCGGTAGTGGGCTCGCCGGCGGGTCCGCCGCCAACGGCTCTGCCGATCGCCGTTCCGGGCATTCCCCAGCCGACGGCGCCGACCGACTTGCGCGAATCGAGCGGCCGTCCGCACACGGGCGGTGGCATCCGGTCGCGCCTCCGCGGCCTCGCGCGCCTGCGCCCGCGGTTCGGGCTGAAGGCCCTTCTCGCCGGCCTCGCGCTCCTCTCGGTGGCGTTCCAGGTCTATTGGTCGCGTTCGGGCGTGTGGGTGCCGCACGCCATGTGCACGTGGTGCGGTGCGGAGCAGGGCCACCGAAGCCACCGAATTGGAGACGCGCAGATCGAGAGTGCCGCCGAGGTTTGCGCGACGCCGATCTCCGACTTTCTACGGCGACACTGGGGCGTCAAGTGCAGCAGGCATTCGTGGTTTGTCGGGGTCCCCCGGAAACGCGGTGTCCTGCTGCATTCGGAGGCCGGCGAGGCGGTGCTCCCGCTTACGTGGCTGGCAGAGGATTGGACTTCGAAGGGGTACTCCACCCTATTCGAGCGCTTGGCTTGCGATGAGCCGGAGGAGACACGGTTGCTGCTGGCCGTACTGCTGGAACACACTCACGCATCGGGGTACTTGGCGGCTTCGCTGCACCTGTACAATCGGTTCTTTCAGCCGAGCGCGCTGACAGCCACGGGGGAGTGGCTGCCAGGGAACTCGGCGAGGAACTGTCTCCGTGTCCTGCCCGGGCTGCGTCCGTCGCAGCCTGCTGAGACCTGGACTGAGGTTCGCGAGCGCGCGCGCCGACGGCTGGAGGCCCATGCATGGTGAGCGCGGCCGGCCACGCGCTGCGAGACCAGGCGGGCAGCTTGTCGGAAAGGGTGCATAGTGGGCGGCGAAGCCGTTTGGCGATGGGGCTGGGGACTGTGTTCACGTCGACGAAACTCCGGAGGACATGTTCCGCTCGCCCGTCTAC
>JACRIP010000181.1 GCA_016220045.1 Planctomycetota bacterium | reverse complement strand
GCGCCGGCCGCCCCCACCACGCCCGCCGAGGCGTGGCAGGCGGTCTCCGATGGCCGCCTCGCCGCCGCCGAGTCCTGGGCGCGCGCCGAAGAACGCGCCGCCCTCGCCGACCCGCGCAAGCCCGCCTCCCGCCTCGACACCGCCTACCGCCTGCTTGCCGAAATCCGCTTCCGCGAGGGCCGATTCGCCGACTCCGTCGACGCCGCGGCGCAGATCAAGAACGCCCGCGCACGCGCCGGCGCCACCGGCGCCGCCCTCGCCCGGCTCGGCCGCCACGCTGCGGCCATCGATCAGCTCCGCGCCGCGCTCCTGCCGCCGCCCACCGATACGCTGGCCACCCCCTCCGCCCCTACCAGCGATCCCGCCTGGGCCGCCTACTACCTCGGGGAATCGCTGTACGCTACCGGCCGCGTCGCCGAAGCCCGCGACGTCCTCCAGCGCTTCGTCGAGGACATGGGCCAGGCGGACGTCCAGCCCTTCTTCTACGCGGCCAAGTTTCGCGAGCTGCGCCTGCGCGGCGAGCGCCTGCTCGGCCTGACCGCCCGCGCCGCCGGCGACCACGCCGCCGCCAAGGACCGCCTCACCCTCTTCCGCGCCCTCGCCGCCCGCCCCGAAGTCGCCGGCATCGCTTCCTCCGCCGAGATCGACGAGGCCGAGGGCATCCTCTCGGAATACGGCGTTGACCTGAAGTCCGTCCTGCCCCCGCCCCCGGACAAGGACTGGTACGTTTCCGCCTATCTCGGCTACGCCTACGACAGCAACGTCTTGGGCATCCCCGATGACAGCGTGATCGCCGGCGTGATCTCCGACGACGAGACGCACCGCGGCGACTTCAATCTCGGCGGCGGCTACCGGTTCGTCCACACCGACACGGTCCAGGTGTGGGTCGACTACGCCCTCGCCGCGACCGCCAATGCGGACGTCACCGAGGCGAATTACCTGCAGAACATGGGCACGCTGCGCGGCATCCTGCATCCCTGCGACAGCGCCTACGCCGGCGTGAACGTCGGGTACGAGCATCTCCTGGTGGACGGGGACGACTTCCGCGAGACCTGGAGCGTGCGTCCCTGGGTCGCGTATCGCTGGGGCGCCCTCGGCGCGACCTCGATCGAATACGGGTTTGCCGCGGCGGACTATCACCTGGACGTGATCCCGCAGCAGCAGCGCGACGGCGGCACGCATTCCGTGCGCCTCTCGCACGGGCTCACGATTCCGGACACCGACCTGGAAGTGCGCCTGACCCTGGAGCGCGACGAGACCCTGGCGGACGGCGACGACTGGGATTCCTTCGCCGAGGGCGCGCGGCTGCGCCTGCGCCACCCGGTGGCCTGGGAGGTCTATGCGAGTTCCACTGTAGGCTTCCACACCGAGAAGTACGTGCACAAGCAGACGGCGAAGCTCTTCCAGGGCGGGCGCGCGGACGACCGCACGCAGGCCTTCCTGGGGCTGGACCGGAAGTTCGGCGACTACGTCACGGTCACGCTCGGCTATCTCTGGACCGACAACCATTCCAGCGTCGAGCTGTACGACTACAATCGCGACGTCTGGAGCGTGGGCGTGGCGCTGAAGTTCTGAGGCCGGCGCGTATCCGCTGAAATCAACCCCACAATGGCGGGGCGCGTGCGACGAGTCCGCGCCCCGCTTTCTTTCCCCACCGCACCACACGACGTGCGGAGCTTCGTCTGGCACCGCGCGCATCGTGCGATTCCCCACCGGGTGTGACCAGACGGTCGCACGTCACATGGTCGCCTGCGGATTCCCCCCACACCTCTCCCCCCCTCTCCGCCCCGCGCCGCCTGACCACCCGCCATCGCCCCGCGTGCATCCCGTCAATCAATAGCGCGTAGACCACCGGCATCACCACCAGGATCAGCAGGGTCGACGTGATCGGCCCGTCCTCGACGGGGCCGAGGTCGCGCGCCCACGCATGGCGGCGCCGTTCCGGTCGGCGGCCACGAGCGGGCCATCTCCTCCACCGACGCGGACTCCGCCTTGGTCTCGACCACGTGCTCGCCTGCCCCGGCCGGGACCCGCCTGCCCGGGTACTCCGCGTGCCCGGCCCGGAGGGCCACGTCCTCTTCCGCGAGGCCGTACCCCGCGAGCCGGTCGCGGTCGAGACCGCCTACCAGAACAACGCTACCCGCCGCCCACGAATCCGGGCCTGGTTCAAAGTCCGCCCCCTGGTGCATGCGGGCGCGGCCCAAGCCGCGCCGCGGGTTTTGAACCATGAGGCTGTCGTAACAGGCCGAATCGGGCGGGAATGCCTCGCTCTGGGGATCGGGCCATCCCCGCAAGACTCCGACGCCGGAGAGCTCGCGGCGCAGGCCGGAAGGCCTGCGCCACAAGGGTTCCGAGCGTTTCTGGGATCGTTCGAGAGGTCTCCGGTAATGGAGGTGCAGGCCTTCCGGCCTGCACCGAAGGGCCAGCTACCGCGGCCTCTTACGACAGCCTCCCATGCCGGAACTGCGAACGCCCCTGCGCTCCGGGCAACACTCCCTACGGTCTCTTCGGCTCGATGTCGAACCTCACGACCGGGTCCTCACGACCGGGTCCCGATGCGGATCGAGCGCCGAAGCTACGGTTCCCCCCGGATGCGACGGAGCGCCTGGCAGATCGCATCCCGCTGCCATGCAGCGCCCTCGACGCCGGCCTCATCAAGCAGGTTCAGGAGCAGCGGGACCGCCGGCGCCGCCGCGGGTCCGATCCGGCCGAGAGCATCGAGGTGGCGATTGGGCGAGAAGCCAGGGCTCCCCCTCAGCCCCTCCAGGGAGCGCATCAGCGCCGGAACGAGATCGGCCGCGGACGGCCCGATCCGGGAAATCGCGTAGACCATCCCCGGGCTACGCCGCGCATCCGCCTCCAGCAGACCCCGCTCCAGTACCTGGTGCTCCAGCGGCCCTGACCGGCCGCTCCGGACCTTTCCGGCCGCCACCCAGTAGCGCAGCAGTTCATCCTCCCCCGGATCGGCAAGCACCCGCTCCAGCTCCCGCGCGGCCGCCTCGGGTTTAGCGCGGACCTGTTCGAGTGCCCATGCCGCTTCTGCCCGAATCCCAACCGACAGCGAGGGGTCGCGCAGCAACGCCAGGAAAAAGTCCGGCATCCCCTCCGCATCCGGTGCGATCGCTCCGAGCGCGCGGATCGCATCGCTCCGATTGCCGGCGCTTTCCTCGTCCGCACCCTCGGCCATGCGCCGCAGCAGGGGAACGGCTGCTCGCGCCGGGGGCCCAACCTCCGCCAGCGGATCGATCCATACCGCTCTCCGCCAGCCGGTCGTCCGCTGCAACTTCTCGATCAGCAGCGGCGCCACGAGTCCGCCCGAAGCGTCGATCTGCCGGAGCGCGGAAAGGCAAGCGTCCACACCCGTTTCTTGATATGCGGCCAGGATGGCCGGCAGGGCCTCGGCGGCCGCCGGCCCGATGCACCCCAGCGCATCTACGGCATCCGCCCTCTCCACCTTGGGGGACTGCGGAGAGGCGGCGATCTCGATGAGGGCGCGGAGGACGCGCGGCTCACCCAAGCCGATGTCGCCGAGTGCGCGGACGGCGGCCTTGCGCACCGGAGCATCGGGATCCGTGAGCAGGCGGATCAAGGCCGATAGCCATTCGCCCGCCTGCGGTGTCGGGCGTCCCAGCGCGCCGGCGGCCGCCGCACGCACCCTCGCCGACCGGTCACCGAGCGCCTCGATCACCGCTGCGACGGCCTCCGCGTCACAGGTCTCCCCGCGCAAGAGCAAGCATGGAATGCGCGCCCGTATTGAGGTGTGGTCGGTCCCGCGCAGGGCCGCGATGAGCGCCGGCTGGGCGCCCGGCCCCACGCGAGAGAGGGCGCGGGCGGCAGCGCTTGCGACCTCGTTCACCTCGTCTTTGGATTGAAGCGCCGCGATCATGTGCGGTACGAGGGGCAGCGCGTCCGCGCCCACCCCCCCGGCCGCGACCAGGGCCGCGCGGCAGAGCCGCTCCTCTGAAGCTTGCAGGGCGCGTGCGATCGCGGCCAGGTCGCACTGTTCCGGGCCGATGAGACCGATCGCCTCCAGCGCCGCGGTGGAGCAGGCCGTGACGCGTGCGGAAACGGCCTCCCGCAAGGCGGGCAGCGCCGCGCGAGCCGGGGGACCGATCCGGCCAAGGCTCGCTACGGCCGCGCGACGGAGGCCATCGGAGGGGCCGCGCAGGGCGGCTTCCAGGGCCGGCACGCCCACTTCGCCATAGCCGGCGAGCGCCTCCGCCGCCGCTGCGCGAACCCCCCTGCGTTCCGCCTCATCCGCCAGTACGGCGGCGAGCACCGGTCCGGCGGGAGAATGGGCGGGAGGAGATACTCCGAGCGCGCGCGCCGCCGCCCTCCGAACCAGGGTCGACGGATCCTTGAGGGCCCGCAAGAGCGACCGGGTGGCCTCCGTCCCGACCGGCGCAAGCTCCTCGAGGGCACGCGCCGCATGAAACCGCACGCACGATTCCGCGTCGTCCAGCAGAGAGGCAATCGCGGAGATCGTCTCGGGCGAGCGCACCTTCAGCGCACTTAGCCCCAACACGGCCATTGAACGCACCTGAACCACCGGATCCGCGAGCAGGGCTCTGAGTCCCGCGGGCGCGGCCGGATCCCAAAAGCGCTCGCAGACGATGAGATGGGTGGCGCCCCGCCGGATCCGGGGATCCCGGTCCTTGAAGGCCTGCACCAGGAGCGCGCCCAGCCTGCGATGTTCAGCGCGGACGTAGCCGTTCTGGTCCCGCCAGTTCAAGTCGCGCAATTCCTGTCCGCGCGCGAAGTACAGAAGCAACGGCGCCAGATGTTCCATGGACTCGATGCGGGTGCGCACGACCGCCTTGCCCGCTTCCTCACGCACGTCGGAACTGGGATCGTCGAGGGCCTGCACGAGCGCGGGGAAGGCCGTCGCCGGAATCGGCTCCATGCGCGAAACCGCCCAGAGGGACGCCTGCCGGACCTCGCGGCGATCGCTGCGGAGCGCTTCCAGCAGGGCCGGTACTGCCTCCGCGCCGACGGCGCCCAATGCGTCCGCCGCGGCCCACCGCGTCGCCGGGTCGGGGGACTGGAGCCGCCGGATTTCCACCTGCACCGGGGAGGGCGCCTGGGCCGGCGGGTCGGTCGCACGCGCCGGCGCGGATGCGGTAAACACCAGATACGCAGCCAGCCCGACGCCGGGGAGCGAAAGCAGGGGACGCATACGATGTTTACCTGATTTGCGAAAGGGCCCACTCCATCCGGGAGCGAATGGTGGGCTCCTCTTTGACGAGCCGTTCGGTAAGAGCGGGCACGGCCGCTCGCGCCGCGGCGCCCAGGAGGCGGAGGGAATCCGCCGCGCCGACCCGGACGCCGGGGTCGGAGTCGTCGAGCAGCCCGATGAGCGCGCCGACGACCGCTCCCGGCTCGGCAATCCCCGCCGCCAGGGACACGGCAAGAGCCACGCGGACTTCGGCTGCCGGATCGGAGCGGAGCGCCAGGAGCCGTGCCTGAGACTCCGGCGTGACCGCGCCCAGCGAGCCGAGCAGGCGCGCGGCCTCGGCGCGCAGGCGCGGCTCGGGGTCTTGCAGGAGGGCGAGCAGCGGGGGCAAGGCCTCCGGCGGACGCGCGACGACCTTGGCGAGGCAGCGGGCGAACGCCACGCGCGCCGCGATCTCGTCGGACTCCAGGCCCTGCAGGAGGAACGGCACGGCCGCGCTCGCCGCGCTGCCTGCCGCTGCCAGCGATTCGGCCGCCGCGATGCGTACGCGGAGTGCAGGATCCTCGAGGGCCCGAACCAGGCGGGGAAGGAGATCGGGCCTGGACTTGGCAAGGTTTCCCAGCGCCCGTGCGGCGGCTCCGCGGATTTCCGGGCACCCCTCGCGGAGCGCTTCCAGCAACACGGGAGCGGCGCCGCTCGGAGGAGTCGTCGCGTGGGTCCAAAGCGACGCGATTTCGAGCCGAACGGCGAGGTTTGGGTGATGCTCAAACGCATCGACGAATGCGGCCGGCGCGGCTGGCGCCAAGTGACGCAGAGACTGCGCGGCAATCGTGCTGACGCCGTACTCCGGAATGCACCCGCCACCGGCCCGGTCCGGATCGGCCAGAGCATCGATCAGGGCCGGAACGGCGGCGGTCGCGCTCGGCCCCAGGTCGCCGAGGAGGGAGGCGGCCTGCCGGCGGAGTTCGGGTTCGGGATCCTGCAGGGCGGCGATCAGTTCGGCCAGGAGTTCCGGGGATTCGGGGTCGATCTTCACGAGCGCCTTGAAGGCGAGGGACCGGAGCTCGCCAGGGCCCTGGTGCAGTCGCCGCAGAACCGCGCGGGCGCCCGCTCTTCCCTCCGGACCCAGGCGGCCAAGAGAATCGAGGGCGGCCCGCGCAATGGCGGGCTCCAGATCTCCACAGGCTTCGGCGAGCGCGGGGGCGGCGAGTGCGCCCGTGCCGCCGAGACCGCGGGCAGCCGCTTGCCGCGTGAAGGAGGACTCGTTCGGATCCGCCAGAATCTTCGTCAGCCCGGCAACGACCCGGCGCGCGTCGGCTTCGCCTGCGCCCTTCGTCCCGACCGATCCGATCGCCGCTGCGGCAGCGGCCCGAACGATCTCGTCCCGGTCCGCCAGCGCCGTGGTCAGCGCTGGCAGGCATTCGACCGCCGCGGCGCGGAAGCGCTCCAAGCTCGCGGCCGCGTCGGCGCGGACCCCCAGATCCACGTCCTCGAGGCAGGCGGCCAGCGCAAGCCCCACCTCCCGATCCGGCGTGCGCTGCTGCCCGAGAGCCATCACGGCGCTGTGGCGGACCAGCGCCACCGGGTCCCGGAGCGCCTGCAGGAGCGCCGCGGTGGACTCCGCCGACGACCGCCCGATCGCGCCGAGGGCCCGCGCCGCGGCGGCCCGGCGGGCGGGCCGGCGATCGATCAGCGATTCCCTCAGGAGCGGCTCGACGGGCTCGCCGCCTCGGGCCAGGAACATCGCCGCATCCGACCCCATCCGCGCATCCCACTCCTCCTCCAGGTCCAGCAGAAGCGAATACGCGCGCCGCGACGCAGGAGACAGATTGCCCAGCGCGTAGAGCGCGCTCGCGGGGAGGTCACCCAGGGAATCGTGCAGGGCGACCGCGATCGATTCCGCCAGCAGCTCCTTCTCGGCATCCGGGATGTTCCCGAGCCGCGCGACGCACTTCATGGCGCCTTCTCGAACGGCCAGGTCGCTGTCCACCAGACCCTCGCGCAGCGCCGGCAGCACGGAAAGCCCGGCGGCGAGGAGAGCCTGCTCCGCCGCCCCGGAGCCACGATGGACCTCGATGAGCAGGTCGCGGACCGCGGGCGGGTCGAGTTCCGGATCGGGGTCTCCCCGGACCGTCGTCGCGCCGGCAACGACGAGGACGGCGAGAATCACCGAGCGCAGGATCTTCATGCCATGGATCCCGTTCATCGGGGCGGTCGGGGCGGCGGTCGCCGGTGACTTGCCGTGCGTGATTGCACGGAATCGGACGCAGGTCGTAGACCGTTCGTCGGCTCGCGGTTTCAGAGCCGCTCTCCGCCGGGCCGGCGAGCGACTGGCTTTAGGGTCCGCGCAAGCAGAACTTCACCGCTTGCGGCGGAGTGCGCCGGCCTTCCCCTGTGGAGGATTGGCCCGTGAGCCACATGTTGTGGCCCTGCGCGCGGGCGAGGACGCCCGCGCTCCCAGTGACTCTCGGGGTCGTGCGCGCGAAGTCGTTCTTGCGCGGCCCCTGGGTTTGAGAGGTACCCGCGAGTCTACCGCAGGCCGCTCGTAGACACAAGCGGAGTCTCCAGGCTGCGCGGATTCCAGAGGTCTCCGGCGACACCGGCGAACGCCCGAGCGGGGATTCGCCTGCATCCCTCGGCAGCCGTGCGGCCGCGCCCGCCCCCGCAAAAAAAACTCACCCCGCAGGGGGTGGGTCCCTGCGGGGTGACGTTCGATGAAAAGAAGCAGAACGATCGGGTCTGCGGGCGGCGTCCACCGCCCGGGGTATGCCGATCCCGGGTTTCCTACTGGACGGGCTTGACCTCGGGGGCCGCCTGATGCGCCTCCTGGTAGGTCTGGCCGGTGCACGGGCAGGCGACCCAGCCCATACGGTAGGCACCGTAGAGAACGCCGGAGCCGAGCACGGCCGTCAGGCCGACGATCGCCCCGATCTTCTTCGCGCAGGCAGCCTTGGAACAAGCGGCGCCGTTCATCTTCGTTTCTCCTCAGCAGGATCGTTCCGAAACCAACCACCGGAGGCCCCGGACCCCCAGCGGGCCCGACCTCGTGCTCCTTCCCCGGGACGGGAAGGCGATAGTCTACCGCACGTACTCGACCAGGATCAAGCCCAGCGTGGCAATGGTCACAAACACCAGGGCGGCGACCGTGGCGACAGCGGCAATCATGGGTGTCTCCTCCGTATCCTTTGGCTGTTCTACAATTCGCTTCTTAAACAAACATCTAACTGCCGGGTCCAGAAGAAGGGGCCAAAGCGGGTGGGCTCAGGCCCCTGCGGCGGTCAGACGGTCTTCGCGTTCGGGTCCACGGGGGCGGGGGTCTTCGGCGCGGCGGGCTCGCACTTGATCATCAGCTTGGCCAGGTACCCGATCCAGCACTCGTGGATGTTCTCGGGCACCAGGGTATAGATGATGTTCTGACCCTCGCGGCGCTCGGTCACCAGCGACGCATCCTTCAGGATGCCCAGGTGATGCGAGATCGACGGCTTCGACATCTTGAAGTGGTCCGCGATCGATCCGGCATTCAGGTCCCCGTCCTTCAGCAGTTCCAGGATGCGGCGGCGGGTCCCGTCGGCGAGCGCTTTGAACGACTTTCCGAGGTTCGGCATGTCGGGTCTCTCTCGGTTCGTGTCCTTCCGTGCCCGTCAACGCCAGAAATATACCCCATGAAACGGGGTTCGTCAAGGGAATTGTTTTAAGTTTGTCTAAATATACAAGGCTCTCAGGGTCGGGGTCGGGTAGGATGGGCATAACCTATGGATAGCAAACCGATTACGGCCCCCATCCGGTCGCGGAATGGGGGGCGCGCGGGGTGGGAGGGTAGGTGCGGACGCAGTGGGAAGGGGCGGCCGGGAAATCGGTTGACTTCCGCGGCGCCCGGGGCTAGAATCTGGCCATGACGCGCTGCGTCAAGGGTCCGTGGGAGGAAGGATCATGCCCGAACGCAAGTATTTCCGGCAGCGGGTGGAAGAGGGGATTGCGGTCCTGGCGCTCAACCATCCGCCGGTGAACACGCTGTGCCTGGCGCTTCTGGTGGAAGCGCGGGAGCTGGTAGCGGCGCTCAAAGCGGACGGGACCGTGCGCGGGGTGGTGGTGACGGGGGAGGGGACGGTCTTCTCGGCGGGGGCGGACGCGACGGATCTGCGGAAGTTGCAGAACGCCGCGCAGGCGCTGGATCTGGCGCGCAAGGGGCAGGAGCTGCTGGGGGAGATCGCGGCCCTGCGCGTGCCGGTGATCGCGGCGGTGAACGGCGCGTGCCTGGGCGGCGGCAACGAGCTCGCCATGGCCTGTCACCTGCGCGTCGCGAGCGAGACGGCGCGCTTTGGGCAGCCGGAGATCAATCTCGGGCTGCTGCCGGGCTTCGGCGGCACGCAGCGTCTGCCGCGGCTGGTGGGCGCGGCGGCGGCGTTGGAGCTGATGCTCACGGGCGAGTCGATCAGCGCGCACGAAGCCCGGGCGCTCGGTCTGGTCAACCTGGTGGTGCCGGCGGGCGACCTCCTGAAGACCGCGGTCGGTCTCGCAAAAAAAATCGCGGCCAAGGGGAAGCTGGCGGTGGGCGCGATCCTGGATGCGGTGCAGAACGGGGCGGCGCTGCCGCTGCGCGAGGGGCTGGCGCTCGAGGCGGATCTTTTCGGCAAGATCTGCGCGACGGAGGACATGCGCGAGGGGGTGGCGGCGTTCCTGGAGAAGCGTGCGCCGCGGTTCCGGGGGCGGTGACGGCGGTGGCCGGTGGCCGGTGGGCGGTGGACGGTGGGCGGTGGACGGTGGACGGT
>JACRIP010000180.1 GCA_016220045.1 Planctomycetota bacterium | reverse complement strand
CGGCGATCGAGCGGGCGATGGCGCGGGCGAGGACGGTCTTGCCGGTGCCGGGGACGTCCTCGATGAGCAGGTGGCCGCGGGCGAAGAGGGCGACGAGGGCGAGGCGGACGGAGGCGGACTTGCCGATGATGACCCGCTCGATGTTGTTCTGGAGGCGGGTGACTTTGGCGCTCAGGTCCTCGAATCTCATGGGGCCGCCGTGGCTCCAGCGGGGCGCGAAAAAAAAACAACGACCCGAAGATGGGCTGGAACCGGTGTCCCGTCAACGTCGTTGTTTGGGGTCGTTCAATCCGTGTCCCCTCGGGGCGCCTCACGAGGCGCCCGTACGGCGACCGGAAGAGTCGTTCAATCCGTGGCCCCTCGGGGCGCCTCACGAGGCGCCCCTACGCCGACCGGAAGAATCGATGTTGACAGGACACTGGCCGCAATCGACGAATTCGTCGTAGGGGCGACCCTTGTGGTCGCCCGCGCTCCCGCAAGCACCGTTCGCGCGCATGCGGGGCGGGCACAAGGCCCGCCCCTATCGCGATTCCCGGTGGCGGGCGCAGCTACGGCTCTGAGTCCGCGTCCAGCCCATCTTTGGGTCGTTGAAAAAAAACGCGGGCCGGCGTGTGTTCGCGCCGGCCCGCGTCGTCGGAATGCGTGGGAGCTGGTCTAGGCCTTGGGCGCGGCGGGCGCGGCCGGGGCCGCGGGCTTGGCCTTGGCCAAGGCGTTCACCTTGGAGGCCAGGCGCGACTTGCGCCGCGAGACCGAGTTGGCATGGAGCGCGCCCTTGGCGCCGGCCTTGTCGATCAGGCGGCTGAGCGACTTGAAGGTCGCCGACGCCGTCTGCGAGTTACCCGCGGCGACCGCCTCGAGCACCTTCTTGATCTGGGTCTTGACCTGGGACTTCATGCGCTTGTTGCGCAAGGTGCGCTTCGCGGTTTGACGGATGCGCTTCTTCGCCGACAGGGTGTGCGCCATGGGGCCTCCAACGGGGTTTCTGCGGGGGTTGAGAACTCGGGGCGCCGGCGTCGATCGGCACCCGGTATTTGCCTGGGTCGTGCGCCGGACCGATCCGGTCCGGTCCGGCGCGGGGTCGCCGTCGGAGTCGGGCTACTCGGTGCTGCCCGACAGGTCCTCGATCCGCTTGGCGACGTCGCGGAACTTGATGTCCATTTCGTAGATCAGGTTGTACTGCTCGAGGGCCTCGGCCTTCTTGCCGGACTTCTCCAGCGTCAACCCGAGGAAGTAGCGCAACGGCTTCTCGCGCTCGGCCGAATTGTTGGCCTCGATGGCCTTATGGAACTGGCCGGCCGCCATATCGTATTTCTTCTTGGCGTCGAAGCAGCGGCCGAGGTATTCGTGGGAGTCGAGCTTCTTCTTGGGGTCTTTGATGGTCATCTGGAACTGGTCCATGGCGCCGTCGTAATTGCGCGCCTCGAAGAGGTAGCCGCCGAGCGCGAACTTGAGGGCCATGTCGGTCGGGTGTTCCTTGACGCGGCGCGTGAACTCGGTGACCTGGAACTGGAGCAGCTCGGCCTTGAGGGCCTTGACCTGTTCCTTGGCCTCGGCGTCGCCGGCCTTGGCGGCGGGCTGAAATTCGGCGATGCGGGCCTGGTACTGCTTGACGGTGATGTCGCCGACCTTCATGCGGAGGACGGGATTGACCTTGTCGAGCTGGGCGGCCTTTTCGAAGGTGGCGAGGGCGCTCTCGAGGTCGCCCTTCCGGGTATAGGTCTCGCCGAGCTTGAGGTAGTGCTTGACGCTGGCGGGATCGTCGGGGGCGGCATCGATCGTCTTCTGGATGGCTTCGATTTCCTGGTCGATCTCCTCGGTCGTCTTGTGGATCTTCCCATCGGCCGCGAGCTCGGCCGCCTTGCCCTTGTCGCGCATCATGTCGCGCGAGCCGGAGGCGTCGCTCCAGCCGTCCTTCATGGTATTGTCGGCGAGGAGGTCCTTGAGCGCGTGCGAGGACTCGCGGTCCTCGGGGAGGAGCTTGTTGAGGGTGTTGTACATCTCGATCGCCTTCTTGGTGTCGCCCTTTTCGCGATAGAGCTGGCCGAGGAGGCGGACGACCTTGGCATTGTCCTTGCGGGAGCCGTAGACCATCTCGGCCTCGCAGACGGCGCCGTCGAGATGGCCGGAGTCGCGCAGGGCCTCGGCGAGGGTGACGCGCACCGGCAGGTTGTCGGGGGCGATGACCAGGAACTTGTACGCGGCCGTCATCTTTTTTTCGTGGTTGCCGAAGGCGAGGCCCATCTTGAAGAGGGGGCCGGCGCCCTTGAGGTAGGCGAGGGCGGGGCTGGGGGCGCCCTTTTCCTTGGCCTGGCGCATGCAGACGCCGAAGAGGGTCTGGTGCGCCTTGATGTTGTCCGGTTCGATCGAGAGCACCTGCTGGAGCAGGTCGATGGCGTAGCCGTAGTTCTTCTTGTTGATCGCTTCTTCAGCCTTGCCGAAGAGCTTGTCCACCTCGGCCATTGCGGGGGCTCCCTCCATCCAATGCGCGTGGACGGGCTGCGACAGGGTGGGGCAAAACGCACCTTCAAGAACGGGTCGATGGTAGCGGCCTGCGCCGGGAGTGTCAACGAAAAATTTGACCGCGCGGCGCGTCGCTGCTACAATTCCGGCCGCGCGTCCCAGCCGCGACGGCCCGGGCGGAGCGCGCGCGTGGCCGTCCCTTCCCCGCCCGGAATCGTCTCTTCCCTCGCGCACGCAGGGCCTGCCCATGGACATTCTGGTCTATCCGGAGCCCAGCCTGCGCGACGAGGCGCGGCCGATCGAGCGGGTGGACGACCGGGTGCGGGAGGTCGCGCGCGCGATGCTGGAGGCGATGTACGCGGCGCGCGGGGTCGGGCTGGCGGGTCCCCAGGTCGGCTTTCCCTACCGGCTGATCACGCTCAACCTGACTGGACAGCCGGAGGACGCGCATACCTACCTCAATCCGGAGCTGCGGGAGGCGGACGGGGACGAGGTCGTCGACGAGGGGTGCCTGAGCTTTCCGGGGCTTTCCGTGCCGCTGCACCGCTCGACCCGGGTGCTGGTGGGGGTGGAGGACCTGGAAGGCCAGCGCTTCGACGTCGCGGCCGACGGGCTGCTGGCGCGGGCGTTTCAGCACGAGATCGACCACCTCGACGGCATCCTGATCGTCAACCGGTTGACGCCGGCGGAGCGGGCGCGCTGTTCCGGCTACCTGAAGGAAGCGGAGCGGCGGGCGGGCAAGGCACGGAAGGCGGCCGGGGCGCGCGGACGATGACGTGGGCGGCCCTTTCCCTCGCGCTGACCCTGGTGCACTGGGCGATCGTGGCGCTCCTGGTGCCGCGGGTGGTGGCGGAGCGGCGGGAATCGGCGGCGACGCTCGCGTGGGCGCTGGCGATCGGGTTTCTTCCCTATGTCGGGCCGCTGGCCTACTACGCGATCGGGGTGACGCGGCTGCGCCGGCGCCGGCGGCGTCGCGACCGCGCCCGCCGCGACCTGGCGCCGGGTCTCGCCGGGGTGCGCGCCCGCCTCGACCTCAAGGACCCGCGGCGCGGCGGCGCCCTGTCGGCGGAAGACCTCGCGCTGATGCGCGCGGCGCACACCCTCCAGGCCGCCCCGCCCACGCCGGGCAACCGCGCGGACCTGCTGGTGAACGGCCGCGCCACCTTCGCGGCGCTCACCGCCGCCTGCGAGGGGGCGCGCACCTTCATCCATCTCGAGTACTACATCTTCCGCCTCGACGCGGTCGGGCGCCCGCTCTTCGACCTCCTCTGTCGGAAGGCCCGCGCCGGGGTCGAAGTCCGCCTGCTGGTGGACGCGGTCGGCTCCTGGGGCCTCTCCGCCGCCGACCTCGCCCCGCTCGTGGCGGCGGGCGGCCGCTTCGCCTTCTTCGCCCCGGTCAATCCCTTCTCCCGCCTCTGGTCGCTCAATCTGCGCAACCACCGCAAGATCGTGGTCGTGGACGGGAATACGGCCTTCACCGGGGGCGTGAACGTCGGCGAGGAGTACCTGAGCGGCGGCGGGGAATTCGCCGGCTGGCGCGACACCCATCTGGCGATCGAGGGTCCCGCGGCCGCCGCGCTCGAGGAGATTTTCGCCGAGGACTGGCACTTCACCTGCGGCGAACGCCTGGTGGATGCCCGGTATTTCCCGGAGGTCGAAGCGCGCGACGGGACCTGCGTGCAGATCGTGGCGAGCGGCCCGGACAGCGAGTGGGAGGCGATCCATCGGGCGGTTTTCGCGGCGGTCGCGACGGCGCGCGAACGGGTGTGGATGACCACGCCGTACTTCGTGCCGGACCCGGCGCTGCGCGTGGCGCTCGAGACCACGGCGCGGCGCGGGGTGGACGTGCGGCTGCTCCTGCCCGGCGTCAGCGACCATTTCCTGGTCTACCACGCCGGGCGCTCCTTCTACCCGGAGCTGCTTGCGGCCGGCTGCCGGCTCTACGAGTACTCGGCGGGCTTCCTGCACGCCAAGAGCGCGACCGTCGACCGGCGCTGGAGCACGGTGGGCTCGGCGAACATGGATCGGCGCAGCTTCACCCTCAACTTCGAGGCGAACGCGATCCTCTACGGCGCGGGCCCGGCGGAGGCGCTGGAACGGCAGTTCGAACTGGACCTCACGCGGGCGCGGCCGGTCACCCTCGGCTCGCACTACAGGAATCGCCGTAGACTGCTGCTGGAATCGGTGTGCCGCATCCTGGCGCCTTTGCTCTAGGGGCGGGGCCCTGGCGGGGCACGGCGGGGGGGCGCGGCCCTCGCGGGGGGCTGAGCGTGAACGCGATGCCGGGTTGGGCCGCCGTAACGCGTGGCCGCGCGGCGTTTAGGGGTTTGGACGTTTAGACGTTTGGCTTCCTGCGGCGGAGAATCGTGAAACCCCGTCCGCACTTCAGGGCGCCGTAATCACCCAATCACCCGATCGCCAAATCACCCAATCGGAGGGCGACTCGACGCCCGCTTTGGGTTTCGGGCAGCGCCCGAGTTGGAGGGTTGGGAATGGTCGGTTCCGCCCGGTATCCCGGCGGCCGGCCTACTTCGACGCGGCGAACTCCGTGAAGCGCACGAGCAGGCAGACGCCGCGGGCGACGCGGGCGCGGTAGCGCAAGGGGTCGCGTTCGCCGGCGGGGATGGGTTGCACGGGCGGCGCGTCCAGAGGGAAGAGGGCCGAGAGGGCGATCGCCTCGCCGGCGCCGAGGCGGGCGGGGTCGGGAAGGAAGGCGCGCCCGGCGGCGACCAGGGGACGGTCGAGATCGAGGGTGGTGTCCGCGCCGCTGCTGCCGATCCAGATGCGCCAGGCGGGGCGGTGTGCGGGGAAGGAGGCCAAAATCGCGCCTTCCGCCGTGCCGTCACGCAGGATCACGCCGCCACTGGTGTGGCGCTTCGGCTCGGCGCCGCCCGCCGTCCAGTCCTCCACCTCGGCTTCGACCTGCCAGGTCCCGGGGGGCGCGGTCAGGGCAAACTTGCAAAGGCCGAGATCCAGAATGCGCGCGACGTCCTCGCCGTCGACGGCGGCGCGAGCGACGCTCAGGCGCGGCGGATCGGCCGCCAGGTTGAAGCGGACGAGCAGGAGCAGGGTGAGCAGGGGGAACGACCAGCGGGCGAGCGTGCGTTTCATGGTCCCCTCCACAACGGAACGGGACCATTGTACTGTTCATCCGTGGCGGGAGGCAACGGCGATCTGCGGTGGCGGGAATCGCGCGGGGGCCAACGGGTGCTGTCAGCCCGAGCTCGCGCGGCGAGCTCTACCACCCCAAACCGCCCAACCCCTAAACCCCCAAACCCGTAAACCCGTAAACAGGCGCTACTCGTACCGTGGCGGCCCGGGCGTCGTGCGTACATCAACCGCGCGCCGCGGGAGCCGAAAACCGCTCAGTGCCCCTGGATCGTCTGGTCGTTCAGCACCTGGTGCTTGGGCTTCAGGGTCTTGTACTTCGCGAACTGCGGTTCGGTGAAGATGAGCGCGAGCTGTTCGCGCGCTTCGGCGCGGATGCGATCGACGCGCGTGCGGAATTCGCCCTCGGTGATGCGCTGGGCGGTGATGTCTTCGACGACCTCGATGCGCCGGCGCGACTCTTCGGTGAGCACGGCGCGCAGCTTGTCCTTTTGGACGTCGGCGAGCTCGAGCTCCTTGCCGAGGTAGACCAGCATCCCCTCCAGCTCACGCGCCTTGCGTTCCTCCCAGATCCGCTTCTGCTCGGCCTCGTAGGCGGCGCGCTCGGCCGGGTCCTTGTAGGGGTCATGAATGACGGAGATCGAGCCGGCCGGCGGGAGCTCGGGCGGATGCTCGGAGGGCGCGAAAGTGACCTCGGCGCCTGGGGGCGGCGCTTCGTCCGGCCCCTCCTCGATGGTGGGAATGCGCGCCGTGCCGCCCGG
>JACRIP010000179.1 GCA_016220045.1 Planctomycetota bacterium | reverse complement strand
CCGCGCGCGCCTCCGGCGTGGCCTTCGCGGCACTCGGCTGGTTCTCGTTGGAGCACCCGAGCACGGCGGCAAGCAGGGCGAAAACCAGGGCGCTGGCGAGGTGCTTCATGTCCGGCTCCTTAACGCCCTCCCCGCGCGACCACGCTCCGGTCGAGAAATGGAGCGCCTGCGCAATTCCATGACGCGGCGAATTATAGGGCGGGCCGGAGCGGGAGTAAAGGGAAATCAAGGGTTGCGGGGAGGCGGGGCCGTCCGGGTCGGCGGCTGTTCGCTGCCGCGGGCAGGGCTCCCGCGGGGTCCGCCCGCCCTCAGCGGGCGCGCGCGGCCTCGGCCTCCGCGACCAGCGCGGCCCAGCGTGGATCGGTCACCAGAGAACCGAACTCCGCGGTGGCGGCGCGCCGCGTGATGAGGTCGAGGCCGAGCCCCAGCTCCAGCGCGCGGCGCAGTTCGCCGAAGGCCTCGGCGCGCAGTTCGTCGGGCGTGCGGACGTCGTCGGGGTACACGGCCGCGGGCGCAGTGGACGCGGTCGCGGAGGGGGCGGCGGAGGGGGCGGGGGAGGGGGCGCTGCGCGCGGCCGAGAGCTGCCCCAAGGCGCGGGCGCGCTGCTGGTGGGCGTGCGCCAGCCGGCTGCGCAGGAAGCGCTCCTCCCGGACCGCCGCGCGTTCGGCCGGCGTCAGGGTTGCCAGCGCGGCCTCCAGCAGCGCAAAAGCGTCGGCAAAGGCCGCGTCGGCGCCGGCAAAGTCCCCGCAACCGTTGCGGTACGCCCCAATCTCCAGGCGGGCGTCCACCGGGCCCGCTCCGCCCCAGAGTGCGGTCAGGAGCGCCATGCTCTCGAGCGCGCGCTCGGCGGCGTCGCGCGGCCGGGCGGGCGAGTCGTTGCCCAGGGCGAAACGGCCCGCGCTGACGAGCCGGCCGAGGCCGAGATTCACCAGCGTCTCCGGCGGTGGCTCCGCGGCGGCCTGCGCGGGCGGCATCCCGGGGCCGGGACCCGGGACCGACCAGTAGGCGGCGAGCCCGGGGGCCAGGTCGCGGCGCGCCGCCCCTGTGAGCACGGCGAGGGCCAACGGCAGCCGGGCGCGGGCATCCGGGTCGACCGGCGGTGCGCCGACCGGCGGGCCCAACGGCTTGCGGAAGGTACAGGAAACACCCGATGCAGCCCGTTCGTGGGCGGCCAAGGCGCGGGACCAGCACGGACCGGGATCCTCGCCCCGCTCGCGCGCGGCGAAGCCCTCGACGGTCCAGCGCAGAACGTCCGTATCCTCCTCCACCCCGAGGAAGGAGTTCCTGGTCCAGTAGGGGGGGAAGCCTTCGCGCCGTGCAGAGGCCTCGGCGATCGGCAGTCCGAGAACGGCGCGCAAGACCACTTCGGCATCGCCGAGCGGGGCGCGGACCATGAAAAAGATCGGGACCGTCCCGGGGTCGGGCCCGATCACGCGATCCAGGTCGGTCGTGGCGACCGCGAGGTAGCGCTGCCACCGCGCGAACGGCTCCTCCAGCGCACGCCAGGCGGAGGCGTCGGCCGGCACGATCGCAAGCCCGCGCAGATTGCGCTCTCTGGAGTACAGGAAATACTGGATCTTCCCGTCCGGAGCGGCGATCGCCCGCGCGCAGCGGACGACGCGGCGCGCGCGATCGACCAGAGCGGTAGGCCACGCGGTCTGCAACAGCACGCGCCGAATCAGCTCGCAGAGTCGCCAGTACGGCTCCTCTTGAGTCCCGCGGCGGGCGCGGCACTCTTCTCCCCAGCGGGCGAGACATCCGCTGTATTGGACAAAGATCGTGAAGCTGCCGGGCTCGAGTTCCAGGGCCTTGCCGAAATACTCCGCAGCCGTCGTGAACATCGGCGCGGTCGAGTACGCGGAGGCCGACGGGGATTCCGCCCGGGCGGCCTGGGCCAGCGCCCGGCCGAGCCAGGCGCCTCCCAGCCGCGGATTGACCTCGGCCGCCGCGGCGAAGTCCTGCTCTGCGCCGGCCAGGAACGGTTCCAGGTCCGCGCCGGAGTGGCCGCCGACGCGGGCGCGCGCGGCGGTGAGCGCGAGGCGGGCGAACCCGCGTCCGAGCAGAAAGGGGATGTACCCGGCATCCACGTCCAGGCCTTGCGTGTAGGCCGCCTCCGCAGCGGCGAGATCGCCCGCCCCCCAGGCGATGGCGGCGAGCGCCTCGTGGGCCTCCTCCAGCTTCGGGTCGAGCGCGAGCGCCCGGGTCAGGGCGGCGGCGGCGCGGGCCGGGGCGCCCGCCGGGTCCGCGACGGGCGCGAAAAGCTCGGCCAGGCCGCGCGCGCATTCGACGCAGGCCAGCGCGACGACCGCGCCTTCCGCTCCGGCGGTGGCGGCGGCTTCCAGGCGCGGGAGCAGCTCGCGCAGAAGCGCCCGCGCCTTGTCCAGCTTCGGATCGGCGGGCAGCGCGGCGGCGATTTCAGGTGAACACCCGGGCAATGGGGCGCCGCAGAGGTCGGACGAGCGGACGCCGAAAGGCAGGGGCGCGTCGGCGGGCAGCAGCCCCGACTCGGCCACCTGGTCGGCACGGGCGCGTGCGATCTCCTCGGCGAGGAGCACGATCCGCTCGTACAGGGCGGGCCCGTAGGCGGGTTCCTTCGCGAGCGCGGCGTCCTGCTGGGTGCGCGCGTGGTCGGGCGCGAGGATCGCGCGGTACATGCGGCCGAGGAGATAGTGGGGCTCGGCGCGCTCGGGCCGGGCGGTGCGCGCCACGCGCACGGCGGCGGTCAGGGGGCTGAGGAAGCGCGCCTCGGCCTCGCGCACGTTTCCGGCCGCCCGCCGCGCGCGCAGAAAGCCCTCCAGATTGACGGCGGCCGCATCGCGCAGGGAGTCGAGCGCGGCCCGCGCCGGGACCTCCGCGGCGCGCCGCTGGTCGATGGCATCGCGGAGCAGGGTGGCCGCCGTCGCCAGGGCGAGCAGGAGGACGACGATCAGGCCGGCGGCAGAGCGGGAGGGCGACGGGGCGGGGGCCGAGGCGGCCATCGACGGAACTCCGGGAGGCGGAGGGCGGGCGCGGACGGGGCATGAAGACGCATGATAGCGGGGGGGACGCGGGCGATCAAGGGGGCGCGACCGGAATTGCGGATTGCGGATTGCGCATTGCGGATTGTCGGAAGCCCGCGAGTCCAGTAGCCAATCCGCAATTCGAAACAACGACCCGAAGTTGGGCTAAACTCGGACCCAGCGCCATTCATGCGCCCGCCACCCAGATTCGCGTAGGGGCGGGCCTTGTGCCCGCCCTGGGGTGGACTGGCCGATCCGGGTCCGCACCGGCCGGCCACGCCAGGGCGCCCACCAGGGGCGCCCCTACGAGGAATTCGTCGATTGCGGCCAATTCCAGCCTGGCTTCGGGTCGTCGATTCGAAATCCGAAATCCGCAATCGACCGGGCGCGCGGCTCTTGGGCTGCGGGCTGCGGCCCGTCGTGCTCGGCATGGGTTGCGTTCCCGCCCCGGCGGACTCAGCGCGCGCGCCGCTCGGCGCGTGCCAGGGCCCGCTCGAGCCGCGCGCGCGTCTCGAGGTCGCGGGCGCGCGTTACGCCCTCCTGGAGACACCGTACGGCGGCGGCGGCCCCGCCCGGCTCCGCGAGGTGGTGGCGCGCGAGGCGCAGGAAGACCTCCGGCGGCGGCGCGGCGTGGGGTTCGGCGAGCAGCGCCTCCCAGGCGGCGGCCGCGCCCGCGCCGTCCCCGAGGCGGCGGCAAGCGTCGCCGAGCTGCTCCAGCGCGGCCGTGCGGCAGGCGCCGCCCCCGAAACAGGCCGCTTCCTCCAGCATGGTGCGGGCGGCGCGCAGGTCGCCGTCTTCGGCATAGAGCCGGGCGATGCGCACCAGGTCCTCCGCCCCGGCCCCGGCGGCGCGGCGCGGATCGCGCACCAGCCCGAGCACGCGTACGAGCAGGGCGGCGAGCGACAGCAGGTCGTAGCGGTTGTGGTCGAGCACGCGGGCGAGGCGGGCAGGATTCCGATTTCTCAGGTACTCGAAGTAGATGCCGGGAATCTCCGCGCCGGGCACGTCGCCGGTGCGTTCGAAGCCGCAGATCTCGCGCTCGAGGGTCGCGAGGCGGCAGTTTTCGGTACGGCCGCGCCACAGGCGGCGCGCCGGGAAGAGCAGGTCGAGGTGCGCCGGCCGGCGCAGATCTACCTCGCGGCGCGCGAGGCAGAAGCGCGCCTCGAGCAGCGGCACGTCGAAGGCCTTGCCGTTGTAGGTCACCAGGGTGTCGAACTGCGGGAGCAGGGCGGCGAGGTCGGAGAGCAGCGCGGCCTCCTCGCCGTGGTCGCGCATGAGAAGCTGGTGCACCTGGAACTCGTCGCCCACGAAGAAGGCGAGCCCGACGAGAAAGGCGTAGGTGCCGGTGCCGCCCGCGAGGCCGGTGGTCTCGGTGTCGAGCAGGAGCGCGCGGCGGGCGTCGAACCCGGCGGCGCGGCCGGGTTGCCCGCGAAAGAGCGGGCGGGGTACGCCGGCGCCCAGCAGCGCGTCGAGGCGCACGGCGCCGTGCGCGGAGTGGGCGGGGAGCCGGGTAATCACCCGATGATAGGCGCCGATCGGGGTGAGGACTTCCGCGCCCGGCAGCGGCGGGGCGGGGTCTGAGGCGTGGTCCGCGGCGGGGGAGGGTGGGGGGGAGGAGGCGGCGGCGGCCCGATGACGCTTGAGCAGCGCGTCGAGTTCGGCGCGCAGGCCGGCGATGCGGGCGGCGGGGGCCGCGGAGGCTGAGGGTGGCGCGCACATCCCCCCACCCCGACCCTCCCCCGCTGCGGCGGGGGAGGGGGACGGTGCGGGTGCGGACGGAGTGGTGGCAGGCGGAGCGGGGGAGGGGGACGGTGCGGGACGCCCCGTCATCCGGGCGAGTTTGTCGCGCAGGGTCATGACGCGGTCTCGACCCGCGGCGGGGACGCGACCGCGCCGACCAGGCGCTCCAGGATCGCCAGCGCCGCGGCCTTCGCCGAGAGGCCCATCTCCACCACCGGCCCGACGCAGGAGGGGCAGCCTTCGGCGCAACCGCAGGCCGCCACCGCCGCCCGCGTCGCCGCCAGCAGCAGGTCGCGCCGCGCGAAGAGCTCCGGTGAAAGCCCGATGCCACCCGGGTAGTTGTCGTAGAGGAAGAGCGTGGGTTCGAAGCGCGGCAAGGTCTCGAGCGTGAGTCCGGCCGGCTGACCGTCGGCGGCGGCGAAGGCATAGCGGCCGCGGCTCTCGCGGTCGGCCTTGGCGAACCAGGTCGCGCCGCGGTCGCCGACGCAGCGCTCCAGGTCGCGCACGTCGCACATCAGGAGCAGCGGCGCGATATGCTGCATCGCGTAGGCGATCCCGACCACGCCGTCCAGTACCTCGGCGCGCGTCCAGGGCAGGCCCGCCAACGCCCCCGCGCGCAGGATCCACCAGCAGGCCGTGGTCTGCATCTCCTGGTCGGGCAGGTTGACGGTGCCGAACCCGACGTTCTCGCGCGTCGCGAACTTGATCTTCTTGAACCCGGAGACCCGCCACGCGACGTGCACGTCGCCGTGCTCCGCGACGGCGACCGGCGCGGTAGCGCCCGCCACGTCCCCGTCCGCACCCGCACCCTCCCCCTCCCCCGCCGCAGCGGGGGAGGGTCGGGGTGGGGGGATGTGCGCGCCACCCTTGCCCTCCGCACGCGCGCCTTCCCCCTCCCCCGCCGCAGCGGGGGAGGGTCGGGGAGAGGGCAGGTCCGCGCCACCCTCGCCCTCCGCACTCGCACCCCCCGCCACCTCCGCCGCACCATCCACCTCCAGCACCTTCACCGCCGTGCCCGTAATCGCATCCGTGTAGTAGTCCGCGTCCACCCTCGCCACATAGGCCCGCCGTTGCGCGTAGTCCAGCCGCTTCACGTGGTAGATCTCGCTCTCGCACAGGTAGATCGCATCCTCGTACACCGTCGCCGGCGCGCTCGCGTAGTCCACCTCCGCCAGCACCTGGTTCTGCCGCGTCTGATCCATGATCACGAAATTCTCGTTGGCTACGCTGCGCAGGCTTACGGTATCCGCCGGATAGACCTCCTGGTTCCAGTGCCAGCGCCCGTCCGCCGGGTGCAGGATCCGCTCCTCCTGCAGATACTTCAGGATCTCCGGCAGGTCGTCGCCCCCGAAGCGCTCCCCGTCCCGGATCGGCAGCTCGAAGGCCGCGCACTTCACGTGGGCGACCCGGATCAGCAGATTGTCCGGATTGACCAGCCCCGCCTCCGGCGGCTTCGAAAAAAAATACTCCGGATGGGTGACCATGAACTGGTCGAGCGGCTCGCTCTTGGCCACGAAGACCGCGGCCGAAACGCCGGCGCGGCGGCCGGCGCGGCCTGCCTGCTGCCAGGTGCTCGCCACCGTGCCCGGGTAGCCGGCGAGCACGCACGCGCCGAGCGCGCCGATGTCGATGCCCAGCTCCAGCGCGTTGGTGGTCACCACGCCGAGAATGTCCCCGCGCCGCAGGCCCTGCTCGATCTCGCGCCGCGTGTTCGGCAGGTAGCCGCCGCGATAGCCGCGGATCATCCCGGCGTCGTGCGGGCGCCGCTCGAATTCCTCCTTCAGGTACTTGGAGAGCACCTCGACGTTGAGCCGGCTGGTGGCAAAAACGATGGTCGGGACTTCGCGCTTCAGGAATTCGGCGGCGATCGAGCGGGCGGTGGTCAGGTAGCTCCGCCGAATGCCGAGTTCGCGATTGATCACCGGCGGGTTGAGGAAGACCAGGACCTTCTCGCCGCTCGGGGCGCCGTTGTCGTCCACCAGGGCGACCGGTTCCTCGACCAGCCGCGAAGCGAGTTCCGCGGGATTGGCGATCGTGGCCGAGGAGCAGACGAAGACCGGGTCGGAGCCGTGGAAGCGGCAGATGCGCTTGAGCCGGCGCACGACGTTGGCGACGTGGCTGCCGAAGACGCCGCGATACGTGTGGAGCTCGTCGATGACGACGTAGCGGAGGTTCTGGAAGAGCTTGGCCCACTTCGTGTGATGGGGGAGGATGCCCTGGTGGAGCATGTCGGGGTTGGTGACGACGATGTTGCCCTGGGCGCGGATGGCGCGGCGCGCGTCGTCGGGGGTATCGCCGTCGTAGGTCCAGGTCTTGATCGGCGCGCCGAGCCGGTCGATGACCTCCTGCAGTTCGGCGACCTGGTCCTGGGCCAGCGCCTTGGTGGGGAAGAGGTAGAGCGCGCGGGTGCTCGGGTCGGCGAGGCAGCGCGCGAGCACGGGCACGTTGTAGCACAGGGTTTTCCCCGAGGCGGTAGGCGTGACCGTGACCGCGTGGCGGCCGGCGGCGACGTGCTCCCAGGCGAGCGCCTGATGCACGAACGGCCGCTCGATGCCGCGCGCGCGGTAGGCCGCGACCAGCGTCTCCGGGAGGCCGGCGGGCCAGTCGGCGAAACGCGCGGCGCGGGCCGGGACGCGGCGGACCGCGGTGATGACCTCTTCGCCCTTCCGACCGAGGACGCGCTCCAGGGCGCTTTCGATGGGCGCTGCGCCGCGGCTCATTCCGCCTTCTTCCAGATGTTGCCGCCGGCCTGCCGGTTGAGCTCTTCCAGCGCCTTGTCCATTTCGTCGTTCGCCAGCCATTTGCGTTCGCCGGTCTCCGGGTTCTCGACGTCGCCGCCGCCCCGGATGTAGATGTCCCAGGCCGCCAGCGCCTTGTCGGTCGCCTGCGCGCGACCTAGGGTTACTTCCTGAACGATCTCGCTGCACGCGGTCAGGCTCTTGACCGCGGCGGCGAGGCGCTCGGCCAGGAGCTTCTCGTCGGTCTTCCAGCCGATCCAGGTCGCGAGCAGCGCGGGGAGCGCCCGGCCGAAGCGGGGGGTGAGCGCGGCGACGTACGACGTGTAGAAGGTGTAGGTGCCGTCGCCGTTCGGCAGTTGGGCGATCCAGGCGAGCGCGGTCCAGCGCTCCGCCGCCCCACCGCCGGCGGCTGCCGTGGCCTCATACTCGTAGTGGACCCAGGCGGCGACCCCGTTGTTCGGGGCCTCGGCCGGCGCCTGCTCGACGACGCGGATCAGGCGAGCACCGGGCAGACCCTGCTGCTCCAACGACGCGCTGAACTGCGGGTAGAGCTCGCCGAGCGCGCGCCCCGGGTCGCCGTAGGAGGCGACGAAGGGGGGGCGCAGGGGCAGCATGGCGGCGGCTTCCGGGGTATAGACGCTGAGGAAGCAGCCGAACTCGGCGACCCCTTCGGGGCCTTCGGCGGAGATCATGCCGGTCGGGGTGGCGTTCTTGACGCGCCAGCCGGCAGGCAGGCGCAGGGTCGCGATGCCGGGGACCTGGGCCTCGGTCAGGGTGACGCCGCGGACGGCGGCGGCGAGGGCTTCGGGTCCGGCCGGGGCGGGGGCGCGGCGTGCGACCTCCTGGGCCAGCCGGGGCAGGGAGTCGGCGAAGCGCGCGGCCTCGTCGAGCAGGAGGAGGATCTGGCCTTCGTCGCCGGCGAGTTCGGCGAGGAGGAGTCCGCGGTACGGTCGGCCGCCGACGGCGATTTCGAACGGCGCCTGGGCGCCCTTTCCGTCCACGCGCACGAAGGCGCCGCCGGTGGCGGGGGCGCCGTCGAGCCAGGTCGCGAGGTCGCGCAGTCCGGCTTCGGCGAGCGCGCGGGCGGAGGCGGCCTGAGGGATATGCCGGATCAGGATAATGCCTGAACCGGAAGCCGGGCGCGCGAGCTCGTAGCCGGCGGGGGGCGCGGCGGGCAGGGCCGCGGGGACGGGTGTCGGGGCGGCGCGGCGGGCGTTGCCGGCTCCGGGGGCGTCGGCGGGGGTCGGAGCGGGGGCGGGGGCTCCGTCGCCGCGCGGGGCGCCGCATTCGGGGCAGAACTTCTCGTCGCCGACGAATCGGGTGCCGCAGCCGGTGCAGGCGGCGGGGCGCGCCGGGGGCGGGGCGGCGAGTTTGCCGCCGCATTCGGGGCAGAATTTCTGGCCGGGGGCGCCGGGGCGGCCGCACTGGGTGCAGACCGGCGCGCCGTCCGGGGGGGCGGCCGCGGCTGCCGCCGGAGCGGGCGTGGGCGTCTGGCCTGGGGCGACCGCGGGCGGGCCTGCCGGGGCCTTCCCGGCGGGCGGGGCGGCGCCGGTCTGAGCCGGTCCCTTTACGATCGTGTGGCTCTTCAAGACGGCGGTGTTGGTGTGTCCTGTGGCGCGGAATACCTGCTTCACCATCCCCACACCCGGGGCGAACCAACACTCGGACACCTGTTCGCCCGCAGGGCCGCGGATGGTTCCGGTGACCTTCATGGCCTGCCAGGTCCGGCCGGCCGCATCGACCGCTTCGGGGCCGGCGACCGCGTACTCGGTGGTCACGCTGAACCCGCCCTCCTCGATCACGGAGGTCCAGGTCGCGCCGGCGGCGAGCGGGAGTTTGAGGCGGAGCACTGACTTCTTGAGCACCATGTCGCCGGTGCCCCGGGCCATGCGATAGAGCCGGAGGCCGTCCTTGCGCAGGCCCACCCATTCGCGATTCTCCTGGCCGGCGAGCGCGGTGCTGAGCACGGCGCAAGAAACGCCGCGCACCTCCTCGGTGCCGATCACGCGGATGATCATGTCCTGGCCCAGGTCGGTACTGTAGACCCAGGTGTTTCCCTCGGCGAGCGGGAATTCCTCCTGGGCGGCGGCGGGGCGGCCGGCCGCGCCGAGCAGCAGGAAGAGCGCGACGGTTCCGGCGGCGACGCCGGCATGGCGGGTGGGCTGCATGACGACCCCTCCTCGAATGTGCTGCGGGTCCGATGTGGGTCCGATGTGAGTCCGATAACGTGGGGCAGGTCGGCAGGATAGCAAGGATCCGCGATTCGGGCAAGCGCTACGAGGTGGACGGTGGACGGTGGAGGGTGGACTGTGGACGGTGAAAAACGGGGAGTCAGGGATGGGGGCGCTCGCAACGCCCCCTCACACTTGGGGGCGCGTCACGACGCACCACGGTCGCCGTGGAAGCCTCGCGCCCAGCCCGCCCTCCACCGCCCACCGACCACCGACCACTGACCACTGACCACTGACCACTGACCACTGACCACCGCTTCTGGCTCTTGACTCGCGACCCGCCGCCGTGGTATGGTCTGCGCCCCCTGCGGGCGTCTGCGGGGACCGTATCGACCGACCGCGGAGGATGACATGCCCAAGGCCAAGCCTGCTGCCCTGAAAGAGAAGATCGTAGTCCTGAAGAAGCGCGTTGCCGAGACCACCAAGGCCTCGACCAACGTGAAGGTCGACGCCAAGGTGCGCAGCGTCAAGAAGAAGCTGCGCCGCGCCCAGCGCAAGCTGCGGCTGCTCAGCGGCGCCAAACTCGCCGCCGCCCGGGCGCGCGCCGCCAAGGAGTAGCTTCCGCCCCGTCGCTCCTTCTTCCGGATTCATCAGCCACGAAATCCACGCGCCACCTCTCCGCCGGCCACACGCCTGCGGGTGACGGAGCCCGCGCGCCGCTTCACGCCGCGCGGGTGGATTCCGTGGTTGATTTCGTTTCGGGATCGTGCGCGTGGACGCAGAAACTCCGCCCGCCGACGCCGCCTGCCGGCCACCCGGTGGATACCGGATCGACTACGAAGAGGAGCTGAATCCCGCCCAGCTCGAGGTCGTCCTCGCCGGCGGCGGCCCCCTTCTCGTCATCGCCGGCGCCGGCAGCGGCAAGACCCGCACGCTCACTTACCGGGTCGCCCGCCTCCTCGAGACCGGCGTCCGCGCCGACGAGATCCTCCTCGTCACCTTCACCAACAAGGCCGCGCGCGAAATGATGGGCCGCGTCGCCGGCCTGCTCGACGCCGGACCCGCCCGCCTCTGGGGCGGCACCTTCCATCACATCGCCCACCTCATCCTGCGCCGCCACGCCGACCGACTCGGCATCCCGCCCTCCTTCTCGATCCTCGATCGCGAGGATGCCCGCGACCTCATGACCGAGGTCATCGACGCCGCCAAGCCGACCTTCCGCGAGGGCATCCGCTTCCCCAAACCGAACCTCCTCGTCGATATCGCCTCCTTCGCCGCCAATACCCTCGCCCCGGTCGATCAGGTGATCTCCGACAAGTACTCCGCCCACCTCGACCTCGCCGAGGAGATCGGGAAGATCCTGGAGGGCTTCGCCGCCCGCAAGCGCGCCCTCGGCTTCCTGGACTTCGACGATCTGCTGGTCCAGTGGCGGCGCCTGCTCCTGGAGCCGGGCGACACCTCCGAAGCCTTCGCGCGGCGCTTCCGCCACCTCCTGGTCGACGAATACCAGGACACCAACCGCCTCCAAGGCGAGATCATCGACCTGCTGGCGCGCGGCCACCGCAACCTCACGGTCGTCGGCGACGACGCGCAGTCGATCTACGCCTTCCGCGGCGCGCACTTCGCCAACATCTACGCCTTCCCGGAGCGCTACCCGGACGCGCGCGTGTTCCGGCTGGAAACCAACTACCGCTCGACGCCGCAAGTGCTCGCGCTCGCCAACGCGAGCATCGCCCACAATCGGCGGCAGTTCCCGAAGGCGCTGGTCCCCGCTCGCCCGGCCGGCGTGCTGCCGGTGGTCGCCGTGCTCGACGACGGCACGGCGCAGGCGGAGTTCGTGGCGCGCCGCCTCGCCGAGCTGCTCGCGGGCGGCGTTCCTCCTCAGGAGATCGCCGTACTTTACCGCGCGCACTATCACGCCCTCGAACTGCAGATGGAGCTGGCGCGCCGCCAGGTCCCCTTCGTGGTGCGTTCCGGGTTGCGCTTCTTCGAGCAGGCGCACGTGAAAGACCTGCTGGCCTACGCGCGCGTGGCGGGGAATCCCCGGGATGCGCTGGCCTGGCGGCGCCTGATCGGGCTCTGCCCGGGCCTGGGCAAGAAGACGGCGGCGACGGTCAGCGCGGCGCTCGAGCAGGCGCCGGATCCGCTCGGCTGGGCGGCGAGCGACGCGGCGCGCGCGAAAGTGCCGAAGAAGGGCGCCGCGGCCTGGAAGCAACTGGTCGCGACCGTGCGCGACCTGGCCGAGCCGGGCCTGCGCTCCCAGCCCGCCCGCCTGCTCGAGCTCGCGCTCTACGCCGGCTACGTGGACTACCTGGGGGAGACCTACACCAACGCCGCGACGCGCCGCGAGGAGCTGGAGCAGCTCGTGCTCTTCGCGCGCCGCTACGACACGCTGGAGGCGCTGCTGGCGGACGTGGCGCTGCAGGGCGAGGCGCCCGGAGACGAGCGGCGCGCGCGGGAAGCGGACGAAGCCGCGCCGCCCGCGGTCGTGCTCTCGACGATCCATCAGGCGAAGGGCCTGGAGTGGCGCACGGTCTTTCTCATCGGCCTCTCCCAGGGCGGCTTCCCGGACGGCCGGAGCCTGAACAGCGTCACGGAGCTGGAGGAGGAGCGCCGGCTCTTCTACGTGGGCGTAACGCGGGCGAAGGACCAGCTCTACTTGACCTGTCCGCTTTTCGTGCCGCGCCGCGACTGGTCGCTGACGCCGGGGCCGTCGGAGTTCATCGCGGAGCTGGCGCCCGAGACCTACGAGGAGTGGAAGCTCTCGTATCGGGGCGGCACCAGCAGTGTGGCGCGCCGGCGCGTCGTGGAGGAGGCGGAGGAGGCGGGCATGGAGGGTGTGGATGACGAGTGGGGCGAGGAGGAGGGCGATGAGGATGCGGAGGGCGGGAGGACTGGGTAGGGCCCACGCGGGCGCCGTCCCGGAATCGCGCAAGGGAAACGAAACCACAGAGGCACAGAGACACTGAGACGACGACGGTAACGAGGTGGAGGCCGTTCCGCGCCCCGGCGGGGCGCGCCCCGGTTCGTCGCGGCGCGGAACGGCCTCCTCCTCGTTCCCGTCGTCTCTGTGCCTCTGTGGTTCCGTCGTTCCGTTCTCTTCCCCCAGCTCCCTCCCCCCTCCCCCCGGCGCCTCGCCCTCCGCACCTGACCCGCGTCGCGCGATTATCCGTTGCCGCGCCCCGGCCTTGACCGCTAAAATACCCCGCACCTGACCCCCGTGCCCGCCGCCCGCGCGGCGCTCCGCCCGCTCCGCCCCTCCCCCCGCCGAGGCCGCTTCATGCCCGACGTCTCCCCCAAGGAACAGGAACGCATCCTGGAATCCCTCGTGGAGCAGGGGTTCCTGTCGCCCGAGCAGGCGCAGGAGGTGCGCGATCTGCACCAGAACCTCGCGCAGGCGGGCAAGGACAGCGACCTGCTCGAGGTCGCCCTCGACCGCCGCCTGGTCACGCGCCGGGTCGTGGACCAGGTTTCGCTCGCGCGCGCGCAGGCGGCGCGCCGGCACCGGAATCAGGCTTCCGCCGTATTCTGGTCCGGGCTGGCCGCGGTCCTGGTCGGCGCCGCCGGCTTCGTCCTGCAGCGCACCGGCCTCCTGTCCAAGCCCGAACCCGCGCCGCCCGAGATCCGGCGCCTGCATCCGGCCCAGGGCGGGCCGGAGGGGGACGAGCGCGCCCGCTACGAATCCGAGAAGCGGCGGCAGGAGGAGATGCGGAAGACCCGCCGCGCCGACATCGAGGCCTGGCAGTCCGCGCACGCGGCCGAGAGCGAGATCCGCATCGAGCAGGAGCGACGCAAGGACGCCGAGGAGGCCGCGCGCCGCGCCGCCGAGGAGAAGGAGCGGGAGGCCGCCGAAACCGCCCGCCGCGCCGCCGCCGCAGAGGCCGCGCGCGCCGCCCAGCGCAAGGCCCTAGACGACGCAACCGTCGAATTCGACCGCTTCGTCCCCGAAATCGAGAACTTCGTCCGCTTCTTCGCCTACGCTCAGGCGATCTCCGAATACGAGAAGTACCGCGCCACGCTGGCCTTCCCCGAGCTGACGAAGCGCGTGGACGACCGCATCGCGCAGTTGCGCATCCTCGACGGCGTCCACCGCCGGCTCAAGCAGGCGATCAACGAGCGCAAGCTGGCGGACGACACCATCCGCTACGGCGAAGCCGACGAGCCGCAAAAAAAAGAGGCCAAGATCAGCGCGGCGACCGACGACTACTACGAGATCACCTTCCCCGGCGGCTCGCTGCGCATGCGCTGGGCGTATCTCCGCCCGCTCGACCTCTACGAGCTCTACCGGAGGATGACCCTGGCGCCGACCGAGCAGGTCGCGCTCGGGATCTTCTGCTACGAGTCGGAGCTGCCCTACCAGGCGAGCGCCCTTTTCGTCGCCGCGCTCGGCAAGGACGCCGCGGTCAAGCCGGGCCTCGACGCCTACGTCGCCGCCAAGCGCGGCATCCCCATGCCCCCCGGCGGCTTCATCCCCTACCAGGGGCTCCTCGTCACCCCCGAGGAACGCGACAACTACGAGAGAGGCCTGATCAAGTGCGGCTCCCTCTGGATCAAGCCGGAGGAGGTCGCCTACGTCCAGAAAGGGTGGGTCAGGCAGTCCGACGGCAAGTGGATCCCCCGCAACGAGGCCGAGCTGATCGCCAAGGGCTACCGCAAGTTCAAGGACAAGTGGTACACCGCCGAGGAGCTCGCGGTCGTCCGCCAGAAGTGGGAGAACGCCTGGGAGCTCGACACCCAGCACTACCACATCCGCTCGAACACCACCGAGGCCTGGACCCGCGAACTCGGGGATTGCCTGGAGCAGGCCTGGCTGGTCTTCAAGGAGCACTTCGGCGGCGAGCCGAAGGCGGGCAAGCCGATGCAGATCTCTGCGTTCCGGACCTTCGAGGATTACCGCAACTTCTGCATCGAGCAGAAGGCCGAGGCGCTGATCCCCGCGGCCGGGCACACGAACGCCGGCAAGAACTACGCCTCCGGGTACAGCAAAAGCGGCGACAAGGAGCTGCTCGCCACGATGATCCACGAGGGCGCGCACCTTTTCTACGGCCGCACCTGGAGCGATCTTTCCCCCTCCTGGTATCACGAAGGCATGGCGACCTTCTTCGAGGGCTATACCTGGGACAAGAAGAAGCTCGTCTTCCACCACGTTTCACCCTACCGCCTCTCCTGGCTCAAGCCGGCCTTCCAGAAGAACCAGTATCTGCCCCTGGCCGAGCTCCTCCAGGGGGACGCGATCGCCTCGATCCACAAGGGCGCGCGCGACAGCACGCTCTTCTACGCCGAAGCCTGGGCGCTCTACTACTGGCTCAACCGCAGCGGTAACGCCGCCCTCAAGGCCAAGTTCGACGACCTCGCCCAACGCTACCGCACGCGCGCCTTCGGCGACTCCGTGATGAAGCCGGCCGGCGCGCTCGCCTCCTTCACCCAGTGCCTGGGAGACGATGTGGCCGCGCTTGAGGCCGAGTGGAAGAAGTTCATCCTGGAGCTGCCGGCGCCGAAGTGAGAGTGATTGGGTGATTGGGTGATTGGGTGATTGGGTGATTGGGTGATTGGGTGATTGGGTGATTGGGTGATTGGGTGATTGGGTGATTGGGTGATTGGG
>JACRIP010000177.1 GCA_016220045.1 Planctomycetota bacterium | reverse complement strand
CCGCGCGCGCCGGCGGTAGCGGCCGCGCCCTCCCCCGAGCTCGCCGACGCCGCCCCGGCGAAGGGCCGCGAGCCCGGCGCCGAGCCGGCGGCCCGCGCGCCCGGGCGCGAGAACTTCAGCCCGCTCGCCTTCTGGGGTGCGCACCTGACGACCGACGACGCCGGCCGCGCCGCCTTCACCGTGACCTTCCCCGACGACCTCACGACCTGGCGCTGCACGGCGCGCGCGCTCTCGGTCGAGACCCAGGTCGGCGCGGGCACGAGTCCGGTGCGTACCAGCCGGCGCGTGCGCGCGCAGCTCGGCGCCCCGACTTTCCTGACCGAACGCGACGCCGTTTCCGTCGCCGTCAGCGGGCACAATATTTCCGGCGCGACCGCCGCCGTCGGCCTCGACCTCAGCGCCGACGGGCTCACGGTCGCCGCGGCCCCGGCGGCCGCCGCCGTCGCGGCCGACGTGCCGGACGGCCGCGCCCTCACCGCCGAATGGCGCCTCGAAGCCGGCCTGCCCGGCACCGCGACGATCGAGGCGGCGGCGCGCGCGGACGCCGAGTTCGACGCCCTGCGCCTGTCGCTCCCGGTGCACCGCCATGGCGTGACCCAGTCCGCCGCCTTCGCCTGGAAGATCGGTGATTCACCGGAGACGTTCGCGCTCGAGCTGCCGGCCGCGGCGGACCCCAAGAGCGCCGAGCTGACGATCGCGCTCACCCCGTCGCTCGCGGCCGCGGCGAGCGCGGCCCGCGACTATATCGCGGACTACCCGTACGGCTGCACCGAGCAGACCCTGAGCCGTTTCGTGCCCGACCTGGCGGCGGCGGCGGTGCTGCGCACCCTCGGCGTCGCGCATCCCGCGCTCGAAAAGGAGCTGCCGGCGATGGTCGAGCGGGGGCTGGCGCGCCTCGCCGCGCTCCAGCATCCGGACGGCGGGTGGGGCTGGTGGGAGAAGGACGCCACCAACCCGGCGATGAGCGCGTACGTCGTGCGCGGGCTGCTGCTGGCGCAGCAGCTCGACGCGGCCGTGCCGCCGGCCCTGCTCGCGCGCGCTCTCGACTACTTGAAAGGCCTGGCGAACGGGGCGACCCTCGACCTGCCGACGCGCGCGCTCGTGCTCTACGATCTCGCGCACGCGGGCGTGGACTGCGCCGCCGCGGTGGACGCGACCTTCGGCGCGCGCGAGCGGCTCTCGGCGGGCGCGCAGACGCGCGCGCTCCTGGCCCTGGCGCTGGCCCGGCTCGGGAAGAGCGCCGACGCGGCGACGGCCGCGGCCGAACTCGAGCGCGCCGCGCGCGAGCAGGACGACGCCGTCTACTGGGGCGAGAGCGCGGGCACGGAATGGCAGACCGACGCGGTCGAGAGCACCGCCTGGTCGATCGCCGCCCTCGCCGCCGTCGCGCCCGATTCGGCGCTCTTGCCGCGCGCCCTCGACTGGCTCCTGCTCCAGCGCGCGGGCGACCGCTGGAAGTCGACACGCGATACGGCGAATGCCGTATTCGCCCTCGTGGCGGCGCTGCGCGCGCGGCCGGAGGAGGCGCTGGAGGCCGAGGTCGCGGTGACGGTGAACGGCACGGAGCTGGTGCCGGCGAAGGTCGGGCGCGCGGACCTGTCGGCGGGCGGGCCGGCGGTGCGCGTCGCGGCGCACCGGCTGAAGCCCGGGGCGAACTCGGTGACGCTGACGCGGAAGAGCGGGCCGGCGCTGCACTACAATGCGGTATTGACCTGGGTGACGCCGGAGGAGAACGTCGCGGCGGCGGCGGCGGGCTTCACGGTGGCGCGCGAGTACTTCCTGGTCGTGCCGGACCCGGAGGGGAGCGCGGCGGGGCTGCGGGCGGCGCCGCTGCCGGCGATCGTTCCGCGCGGGGCGCAGGTGCTGGTGCGGCTCACGGTACGCACGGAGGCGGCGCGGGACTACGTCGCGATCGAGGACCCGCTGCCGGCAACGGCGCGGGTGGTGACGGGCGAAGAGGAGGTGCGCGTGGTCGGCTGGCAGGCGCGGCTCGCGCCCGACCATCGCGAGGTGCGCGAAGACCGGATGGCGTTCTTCTTCGACCGCCTGGAGCCGGGGACCGTGACGCTGGCCTACGTCTTCGAAGCGGCGTATCCCGGGCGCTTCCACGCCCTGCCGGCGACTGCGCAGCTCATGTACTTCCCGCGCGTGCGCGGCACTTCGGCAGAAGCGATCCTCGACGTGCGGTAGGACGAGTCCAAAGTCTGACGAGTCTAAGGTCTAAAGTCCAACGAGTCCAAAGTCAGGGGAGTCCGGAGTCCCGGAATCTCACGTTCTCGCGAGACCGTCCGGTGTTCCGTCCACGTTTTCCAAGCCCGGTGTAGGGGCGACCCTTGTGGTCGCCCCGATGGGCCATATACGATGGCCTGCGGGGCGGGCACAAGGCCCGCCCCTACAGTTCACCACCGGTAGATTCGACGTTGACAGGACACTACCCACGCCCGGCGGGTCCATCCTTCGACGGTGACTTTGGGACCCTTGAGACTCTGGACATTGGACTCGTCAGACTTCGGACTCGTCAGACTTTGGACCGTTGGACCGTTGGACCGTTTGACTTGGGACTTTGGACTCGTGGGACTTTGGACCGTTGGACTTGAGACTTGGGACTCGTGGGCCTCGGAGGGTTCGGTCATTTCCCGTTCAGCACGCGTAGCCGCCGTCGCCGTCGCCTGCCTGCTGGCGGTCGGTCTCGCCCTGGGCCGCCCCGCCGCCGCCGGCGATGACGCCGCCCCGCGCCTCGCCGTCGATCTCTGGACCGCCCACGGCGCGCCTCAGGCCTTCACCGTAAACGGCCGCGTGCTCTACGCGACCGCCGAGCCGGGCAAGCCGGCCGAGCACGGCGGCGCCTGGGAGAACCTGCTCGCCACGGCCAGCGCCCTCGAGAGCGACGAGGTGGTCGGCGCCGCCGTGACCGTCCGCGCCCTCGGCCGCGAGCTCGCCGTCACCACCGACCGCGACGGCCTCTTCGCCGCCCGCTTCGTCGCGGACGCGGCCGCCCCCTTCCCCGCCGGTCTGCACCCGATCGCGGCGGTCGCCCGCGACCCCCGCGGCGCGCTCGCCGACGCCACCGGGCGCGCCCGCGTCCACGTCATCGCACCCGATGCGCCCTTCGGCGTGATCTCCGACCTCGACGACACCATCGTCCAGTCCGAGGTCACCCGCAAGGCCATGCTCCTCTTCAACACCTTCTTCAAGAACGCCGCGTCCATGACGCCGGTCGCCGGCACCGCCGCCCTCTACCGCGCCCTCCTCGGACTCCCGCCGGCCGCCGCCGCCGCGGAGTCTGCCGCCCCCCCCGCCGCGCTGCCCGCCCGCCCCCCGGTCTTTTACCTCTCCGCCTCCCCGATCAACCTGCACGCGCGCCTGCGCTGGTATCTCGACCTCCATGCCTACCCCGAGGGACCCGTCCTCCTCAAGAACATCAACCTCGTCGGCGGCGATCCCCTCCTCGACCAGACCACCTACAAGCTCGGCCGCCTGCGCGAGCTCTTCGCCGCCTACCCCGACCTCCCCTTTCTCCTCTTCGGCGACAGCGGCGAGCGCGACCCGGAGGTCTACGGCGAAATCCGCAAGGAGTTCCCCGGGCGCGTTCTCTTCACCGGCATCCGCCTCTGCCGCGCCGCGGAGGACCCGCAGGCGGCGCGCTTCGCCGACACCGTGCCCACGCGCACGAGCTTCGACGCCGCGCGTGCGCTCTGCCGCGCCGGACGGCTGACGGCGGAGCAGGCGTTCGCGGTGGCCCGCGCTACGGCCGGGGTCGAGAGCCTGCCCGCGGACTTCGACCTCGACTCCGCGCTGCCCGCACCCTTGCCGCCATCCGGTCCCGCCGCGGTGGCGGGCGCCGCCGGGCCCTCGACCGCGGAGATCTGGGAGCGGCTCTGGTCCCTGACCGAGGCCAACTGGAGCGTCTGGCTGGCGCAGGCCGGCAAGGTGCTCGCCCTTGCCCTGGTGGGCGCATTCCTCGGCGGCGCGGCCGGCGCTCTTGCGGGCCTCGCCGGCTTCTGGTGGGTGCGGCGGCGCGGCTGGACACGTACGGGCTTTACCTGGTATCGCTGGGTCGCGTGGGCGCTGCCGCTCTGGTGCGCGTTCGCGCTCGGCCTCGGCGGCGCCTGGGCCGGGGCCTTCACCGGCGGATACCTCAAGCTGCGCGGCTACATCCTGGGCGAGCGTCAGGTCCAGAAGCTGCTCCTGCACGTCGCGCTCGCTACGGTCATGGCCCGAGACGAGTACGCGGCGGCCCAGGCCGCGGGCGGTCCCGCGGGGATGGTCGCGGGCGCGCGCCCGGCCGCGACCGGGCGCAAGGTGAACACGGAAGTGAAAGCCGCGGTCCAGCGCAAAGCCGAGGAGTTCCTGGAGCGGCGGCCGGGCGCGGGCGCGTGGGAGCGCTGGTGCGTGCGCAACCTGTCCGTGCTCTTCCTGGGGATCGCCGACGATGCGGCGAACCTGAACCTGCTGGAGGCGGCGGCGCGACTGCCGCCGCAGGAGCTCGACGCGGCGCTGGCGGGGGACCGCACGGCGGCGGTGAAGGCGGGGTACACGGTGCTCTACGACGGGCTCAACCGCCTCGACCTGACGCTGGCGGGCTGGGTGCGTTCGCTCGCGCTCGGCCAGGCGGCGCTGGGCTTGCTGCTCGCGCTCTGCGCGGCATTGGCGCCGCTGGGCGCGCTGCGGCTGGCCGAGCGGTGGTGGGGGCGGCCCATGGGAGCGGCGGAACCGGCCGCGGCGAGGTAGCGGGCCTGCGGGCGCGCACGACCCTGCGGCCAGGACACGCGCGCGGTGATGCGGCAGGCCGCAACCACGGACCTGCACCCGAACCTGCCGCGGGGCTTGCGGTCGGGCGGGTGGCTTTGGTAAGTTCACGCCTTCTCACCTTCAGCCTCCCGGAGGACCGCGCCATCGGACCGATCGCCCGCCTCTACGACGAGCTCACGCAGCGCTCCCTCGAACAGGAGATCGCCGCCGCCGACCGCGACCCGGTCACCGGCGTCCTCCGCGGCGCCGAACCCTTCCACTACCCCGGCGGGCCCCACGGCGTCGTCCTGGTGCACGGCTTCTCGAACACCCCCGGCGATACCCGCCCGCTCGGCGCGCGCCTTGCCGCCCAGGGCTTCACCGTACACGGCGTCCTGCTCCCCGGCCACGGCCGCACCCCGCGCGACCTCGAACGCTCCACCTGGGAAGACTGGTTCTGCGAGGTCGAGTACGCGGTCGAGCGCCTGGGCCGCGATTGCGCGCGCGTCTCGGTCGTCGGCTTCTCGACCGGCGGATTGCTCGCCCTCCACCTCGCCGCTACCCGCCCCGCCGCGCGGCCGCTCCACCGGCTGGTCTGTCTCAGCCCCTTTCTCGCGCTGCGGCGGCGCTGGTTCTACGTCCTTCCGCCCGAACGCTTCTTCGCCCTCGGCCGCGGCCGCATCCGCTACGTGCGCAAGCCCCGGCCCGGCAACATCAACGACCCCGACGTCCGCCGCACCTATCTCTCCTACCGCCACATCCCGCTCAAGGCGGTCGCCAGCGCCCTCGAGTGCATCGACCGCGTGCGCGCCGAACTCCCCGCCGTGCGCTCCCCCATCCTGCTCATGCACTCGCGCGGCGATCAGACCTGCGCCCCCGAGGGCACGCAGGAGGTTTACGACCGTGTCGCCAGCGCCGAGAAGAAGCTCGTCTTCGTCGAACGTTCCAACCACGTCATTACGCTCGACTACGACCGCCCGCGCGTCGAAGAGGAAGTCCTGCGCTGGCTGGGGGAGGATCGATGAACTTCGCCTACCTCGCGCAGCTTGCCCTGCTCCTCATCTGCTGGACCGTGCTCTACGAGATCGTGCGCTATCGCGCCCTGCGCGGGCTCGGCCAGCGCCTGCGCAAGTCCACGCACGACTACATGCGGCGCCACCAGATCGACCTCAACCGCTGGAAATTCGCCAGCAAGGCCTTCATCCGCGAGGAGCTGCTGGCCGACCGCGAGATCACCGAGATGATCATCGCCGAGGTGCATGCGAAGGGGCTGGCGATCGACGACGTGCAGGAGACGGTCGAGACCTACATCGAGGAGATCGTGCCCTCCTTCAGCCCGCTCTCCTATTACCGGCTGGCCTTTCCGGTCGCGCGCGCCGTCCTGCATCTGCTGTACAGCGTGGTCGTCGATCGCGCGACCATGGAACGGCAGCATTCCTTGCGCCCGAAGTGCAAGGCCTGCACCGTATACGTTATGAACCACCGCTCGAACGCCGACTACGTGCTGGTCGCGTATGCGCTGGCGGAGAGCGTGTCGATTTCGTATGCGGTGGGCGAGTGGGCGCGGGTCTGGCCGCTCGAGCATCTGTTCAAGAGTTTCGGGTCGTACTTCGTGCGGCGCAATTTCCGCGATCCGCTCTATCACAAGGTGCTGGAGAAGTACGTACAACTCCTCAGTCGGCAGGGGGTGACGCAGGGGATTTTCATCGAGGGGGGGCTGTCGCGCGACGGGCGTTTCCGCGACCCGAAGATCGGGCTCTTGGATTACATCCTGCAGGTGCGGCGGGAGCTGGGGATCGACCACGACCTGATATTCCTGCCGGTGGGGATCAATTTCGACCGGGTGCTGGAGGACGAGAACCTGCTGGCGGAGGCGCGGGGCGCCAAGGAAGCGCGGGGGATCGGGGCGCGGCTGTGGTCGTTGGGCTCGGTGACGGTGCGGCTGGCGAAGAGCGCGGTGGTGAATGCGGCGCGGGCGCTGTCCGGCAACATCAGCCGCTACGGGTATGCGAGCGCGGCCTTCGGGGACCCGGTATCGCTGCACGCGTACGTGAGCGAGCGCGGGCTGGACCTGGGGGCGCTACCGGCGGCGGAGCGCAAGGCGGAGGTGAAGAAGTTCGCGGACCATCTGATGACGCGGATTGCGCTGGTGGTGCCGGTGACGCCGGTGCCGTTGGTGGCGACGGCGCTGTTGGAGATGGCGGGCGCGGCCGATGCAGCGGGGGGCGGGGGCGCGGACGGCCTGGTACTCGGGCGGGAGGCGCTGCTGGCGCGGGTGCGGGAGTTGCGGGCGGACTGGGAGGGGCGTGGGGCGCGGATCGTGATGGGGCACGAGTTCGAGAAGTTGCGGGAGGTGAGGGAGAAGCTGGATGCGGAGCGGGCGGTGCGGACGGCGGAGCTGCACGACGTGGAGGCGCGGATGTTGGACACGGACGAGGCGCGGCGGACGGTGCGGATTGCGCTGGACGTGCTGGGGCGGCGGGGGCTGGTGCGCGAGGAGGAGGCGGGGGCCGGTGGCGCGTCGGTGCGGCTGCTGGGCGGGGCGCGGACGCGGGAGATCCTGGGGTACTATGCGAACTCGCTGTTGCCGTTTGCGCCGGCGCCGCCGAAGGCGGGGGCGCCGCAGCCGCTCGGGGCCAAGGCGGGACCATAAGGTATTATCCTTTCTCACGACCGGGCCGGGGAGGGCGACGCGTCCTCCCGGCTCGTTCGTAGTTCCGCCTTCAGAGGCTGTCGCAAAAGGTGCCGGAGGGGCGGAATCCGCGACCGAGCGGGGCGGACACAGGGGTCCGCCCCTACGCCGAATCACGGCTTTT
>JACRIP010000003.1 GCA_016220045.1 Planctomycetota bacterium | reverse complement strand
GTCGCGCGTCTCCGAGCCTCGGCCACGCAGCTCGCCATCGGCGCCGTGGCTCCGCCGCGTTCGTCCAGTGCAGTCGGCCGCGCAGCGAAGCGAGCAAGCCCCGACCGGACGAGCCCAATGCCCGGGGTCCGCACCGCGCCCTACACGGCGTTGGCGTGGGCGCGGCGTCGTCACCGAATCGCAAGCTGAAGCTCGAACGCGCGGGCAACGTTCGGATTCGTCCAGTCCGGCGTGGGGGTGAGGTCTTCCGGGCGCGCGAACCGGCGGTGCTCGATGCGAAGCACGAGAACCGGCATGGGGGCCACACCTAGAGTCGGATCGGGCGGCGCGCTGTTGCCGCAGGTTCCCGCAATCACCGAGATGTGGGCCTTGGCATCAGCACTACAACGCTATCGCCGCCCCAAGCAGCCGAACCGTCCGCGATGCCAGGCACGGTGGATGGGCCATCCGGCTCGTTTGTAGTTCCGCCTTCAGGCGGAACGATCGGCCAATTGCGATTCGACTTCGGCGTAGGCCACGCCTGATGAGGCTGTCGCAATCGGCCGCGGTCAGTGGCCCTTCGGTGCCGGCCGGAAGGCCTGCACCACAATTGCCGGAGACCTCTCAACCGATCCCAGGAATGCTCGCCCTTGTGGCGCAGGCGTCCCCGCCTGCGCCGTGAGCTCTCCGGCGCCGGAGTCTCGCGGGGCTGGCCCGATCCCCAGAGCGAAGCGTTCCCGCCCGAATCGGCCTTTTGCGACTGCCTCTTCAGGCGGAGCCTACGCCGATGACGAATCCCCATTGGCCCATCGTTCCGCCTGAAGAGGGTGTCGCAAAAGGCCCGGTACGCGTGGTGGACGGCGCGGAGCCCACCGGTCTTGTAGGGGCGGGCCTTGTGCCCGCCCCCTGGTGGCCGGGCCGACAACCGTTGCGGGGTGGACCACGATCGGGCGGCCACACGGGCCGCCCCTACACGACGGTTTTCGCCGGGCGCCGCGCGGGCGGACCGGCGCGCCGCTTTTGCGACAGCTTCTGAAGGCGGAACTAGAAACGAGCCGGATGGCCGCTCTACGGTGCTTGGCATCGCGGACGGTCCGGCTGCTTGGGGCGGCGACCAGCGTTGTAGTGCGGAAGTCCCGTCAACCTCGATTCTGCCGGTTCGCCCGCAAGCCCGTGGTTGCTTGCCGGCCCGGGGCGGGGGAACCCGCCCCTACGGTTCGGATGGTCCTGGGGGTAGGTGCGCGGTTCCCGCGCCCCGGGGGGCCACCCTGGGCTCGGGATCCCGATTGCGTGCAGTCGGGACACGAGTGCGGGACTCCGACTGCCGGCGGTACGCCGCGAAGCGATCCAGGTCGAGGCCGGTCACGAGTCCCCAGCGCCGGCAGACCTCGTCCCCAGACTGCGCCGGCGCGGACCGGCGCGGCGAACCGATCAAGGCCACCGGCGCCGGAGCGGCCCCGGCGCCCCGCGCGTCCACGCGGGCGCGGGCCTCCCGCGCGGCCGCCGACAACCGGTCCGCCACGGGCGGTTCGCTGCGCAGAGCCGCCAGCTCCAGCAAATACCCCAGGCGGCGATAGAGCAGGGGCGATGCTCCTTCGGGCAGGTCCGGAATCCGTCCCGCCAGGAGTCCGGAATAGAACTCCATGACCGCCTCCTCGCCCTCGCGCCAGGAGGCGGGCCGCGTCAGCTCTTCGAGCCAGGCAAGCACGTGCGCACGATCTCCAATGCGTCGCCCAGGTTCAACTCGACCCTTCCCAGGTCCCCGATGAAGTACCCGAGCGCCCCCCGGGTGCGACGATCGAGAGCGGTGGCGTTCAATAGGCCACGCGCCGCCAACTCGCGCACGTCCGCTTCATCATTGCCGAGCCAGCGTCCGATCTTGCTGACCGCGAGGTCGATCGGCGTGAGCACCCGGACGTCCAGCCGTCCGACCCGGCCTAAGGGCAAAGCCTCCCGCTCCGCCTCCGGGTGAAGCAGCGCAATCGCGGCCGCGAAATTGGTGTCGAGATGCAACAAGCGCTCGTGACCATCCGGGCCGATATAGGTGACTGCCAAGTCTGGAGGCAGCAGCAAACGGCGACCGTGAACGGCCTCGAGATCGCCCGAGACGCGCGCGGCAGTGTGAACATGGACGGCGACCCCGCCGACCAGCACGGTCGGAACGGATTCGGTGAATTCCGCCGGCAACAGCGCATCGATCCGCGCCAGCAGAGCTTCGACCGCGTGCATGAACGGTGTGTCGGGTCCCGCCAGTCGACGCATTCGGCCTCACGCAATGACCCGATCGAAGCGCCCGCATCCCGGAGGCCGCGGCTACCGCAGCCCCCGCCCCTTGAGCAGCCCATCCGCCCAGACGCGATCCTCCGGCGCCAACTCCGGATCGGGCTCGCGCCGGTAGTCGATGTCGTCGTATCCCCCATTCCGCCAGCACAAGCCGACCAGCGCTTGCAGATCCAGGGATGCGTCCTTGTCCGTCGGCGGTAGCGGCACGCGACTGAGCGGCAGGCGTTCGCGCAGCGGCGCACGATAGACCTCGATTTTCGTCCGCCGGTCCGCCCGCCAAACGGAGACCAGGTACGGAGTCTGATGCGTGGCGGGAAGGCGATGCGCCGCCGCCATTACGACGCGCCGCCCGGCCCGCAGCAGATCGATCTCTACCAGGTTCACCTGACCTTGCACCATCTCTCGCTGCTTGCGCAGGTAGGCCTCCTGCCCCGCCCCCGCTTCCTTGTTCGCCGCGCTCAGGATCTCCAGCGACGTGACGATCCGGTGTCCCGAGCCGACCTCGACCACCTCCACGAGGGTCTCGGTCATCGGCTCGTCCGCGACGTCGAGGACCAGGGGTTCGGACGTCACCGACGCGCCGGCCACCTGCGCGCCCCCGCGCGGACGGGCCGTCTCCACCACGCGCACGTCGGGATAGACGACGCGCTGACCCTCCAGCGGCGAATCGACGAGCACGCGCTCTTCGACGCGCGCGCGGAGATCGCTCGGAAGTTGCGACTGAAGTTGGTCGCACGCGTAGATGATCAACCGGGAATGCACGTCGCGCCAATGCGCTTCGAGGTAGGGGTCCATGCCCGGAAACGGACCGCTTTCCATGTTCGTGCTCCGCTGGCGATGTGCTGGAATTCTCCGCGGGATCGCGAGACGCCGCTGTCCCCAACATGATAGCGCGGTGCGGCGGCGCACGCAAGGACCGCAACCGGAGTACACGACCGGTACGGCGGGCGCCTGGCACGTGCTTCGGGACTCGCAGCGTCCTGCCCCTGAACCGCGGCGGGACACGGGTCGGAAGAAAGCCGCCCCTACCCCCAGGGTACTCCGACCATCGGTGCGCGATGCCGGGTGCCGGCCGTAGGGGCGGGGTACCCGCGCCCCGCAGGCCCGCCGAAAAGTCCGACCTGGTTGCAAGGACGGAAGTGCACCCCCGCGACCGGAGCGCGTGCCGTTGGTGCGCCCGGCTGGGTCGCGGCACTCCCCCGCCGGCCGTAGGAGCTCGGTGCGGCGCTTCTCTACGGGACGCTCCGCCTTGCCCCGTACACTGGCCGCCGCGCGGGGCGTTGACTCCTCAACGGGGCTGTAGTACGATGTGTAGTACAACCGTTTGGAGGCCAACCATGACCCTCACCGTGCGACTAAATGCAGAGTCTCAGGCGACGCTTGATCGCCTGGCCCGACGGCGGGGCGTATCCAAATCCGAAGTCGTCCGGCAGGCGCTGGCGACCCTGGTCCGCGTCGACGCGACCGCCGCAGCGCCGCCCCGGCGCCTGTCCGACGAGTGGGCACATCTGATCGGCTGCGTCCGCGGCGGAGACCCTGACCTGTCTGAGCGCACCGGCGAGAAACTCCGTCAACTCCTGGCACGCCGGAGGGCACGGCGATGATGCTCGTGGATGCCGGTCCCCTCGTGGCGCTGCTGCGGGCGAATGACACCCACCATGCGGCGTGCGTGCAGGTTGTGGACGCGCTGGAGGAGCCTCTCGCCAGCGTCTGGCCGGTGGTCGTGGAGGCGATGTATCTTCTAGGGTACTCCTGGCAGGCTCAAGACGCCCTCTGGGAGATGATCCAGGCCCCTTCCTTCCGCTTGCTGCCGCTGGAAGAGGGCGACCTGCCGCGCATGCGTGAGTTGATGAGGAAGTATCGGGACTTGCCGATGGATCTCGCCGACGCAGCGCTGGTCCGGGTCGCTGAGCGGGAGAATTGCCGTCGAGTCTTCACGCTGGACCGAAGGGACTTCGCCTGCTATCGACCAGCACGGATGGGGCACTTCGTGATCCTGCCATGACACGAGGGCGACCCGGCCGCCTGGCGATGGCGCCGCCGTGCCGCACTGGAGAGACCTCGACCCGGACCTGGTCAGGGCGGCATCGGTGACCAGGCGGGGCGGGCACAGGGCCCGCCCCTACCTCCGGCCGCGGCTTTCGTGGGGGCGAAAGCAGGTGTCCGCCCCGAGGTGGCCCGGCCGGCCCCCGTTGCGACCGCCGCTGCCCATCCCCCGCCAACGGTTGATCGCTCGCTGGGTTTCGGGCGCGCGCCGGACGTGGGACCTCGGACTCGTGAGACTTGGGACCCGTTGGACTTGAGACTTTGGACCCGTCAGGCGTCGATGCCCAGCGCCGCCGCCGCCCGCCGCCGCTCGGGGAATTCCCAGAACGCCACGCCCAGCGCCCCGGCCGCGCGCCCGCGCAAGGTATACAGGATTTCCTTGATCTCGCGCTCCCGCCCCGAGGCGTCGGCCGGCCGGCCCGCCGCCCGCGCCAGCCGCGCTTCCGCGAGCAGCACCCGCCACAGGAGCTCCGGCAGCTCCAGCCGCCGCGCCACCGCCCCCGCCCGCGCCAGCACCCGCTCCGCCACCGAATGCGACGTCGCGCGCGGCGCGAGCAGCACCCCTTGCAGGTAAAGACCCTGCGCCAGCGCCGCCTCCGCCCCCAGCGCCTCCGCCAGATCGAGCGCCGCCTCCGCGTGCTCCGCGGCCGCCCCCACCTGCCCCTCGACCGCCGCCAGCGCCGCTGCCGCCGCCAGATGCGCCGCCAACGCGAGCGGACGCATCCCGCTGCGCGCCAGCCGCGCGCAGGCGCCACGCGCCAGCTCCGCCGCCGCCCCCGCCGGACCCTGCTCGGTCCCCGCCAGCACCCGCGCCCGCCCGATCAGCGCCGCGACCTCCAGCTCCGGATCGCGCGCCGCCGCCGCCGCCGCCTCGACTTCCGCCAGCCCGGCAAGCGCCCCGGTAAAGGCGCCGACCGTGAAGTAAAGCTCCGCCTCGGCGAGCCGCGCCGCCAGGTGCACGCGCCGCAGACCGCCGGCACGGGCAACCCGCAACGCCTCCTGCAACGGTTTCTGCACGTCCGCATAGCGCCCGGTGCGCGTCCAGGCCAGCGCCCGCAACGTAAGCGCACGCGCCGCGGTCTCGCCACGCGCCAGCCGCGCCGGCTCCTCCGCGAGCCGCAGCGCCTCCGCCGCATTCCCCCGCCCGAGCGCGACCGCCGCCGACAGCACGCGGCAGCCCAGGCGCCCCGCGAGGTCGCCCCCCTCCTCGAAAAGTCCCGCCGCCCGCCGCAGGTCGGCTTCGGCGCCGGCGTGATCTCCGGTAGACACCTGGATTTCCGCCCGCGCCGCCAACGCCTCGGCCGCGCCGGTGCGGTCCCCGGCCGCGTCGTGCTCCTCGACCACCCGCCCCAGCCCCGCCTGCGCGCGCGCCAG
>JACRIP010000176.1 GCA_016220045.1 Planctomycetota bacterium | reverse complement strand
CGCGGCCCCGCCGCCCCGGCCCGCCGCGCCCGGCGCGCTCCCCCCGCGCCGGCCGACCCAGGCGCTGCCGCCGGTCGGCGCCACCCCGGTCTCCGGCGTGCGCCGCCCGCCGACCCCGTCGCTCCCGGTCCCCTCCGGTCCGGTGCCGATTCCCGGTCCCGCCGAATACGCCGCCGCCCAGCAGACCCCGCGCGTCGCGCGTTCGACCACCGTCGCGCCTCGTCCGGGCGCCGCGCCGGCGACGAACCGCACGCCCACGCAGGTGCCGCCCGCCGTCGGCGCGGCCGGCCTGGGCACGCGCCCGGGCGGCGGCACTCCGTCCGCGGGCCGTCCGGCCCCGGGCGCGCCGCGCTCCGGCGTCGCCCCCCGACCTGCCGGCGCCCCGCAGACCGTGATCACCCGGCGCGCCACGCAGATCCTGCCCGGACTCGGCGCCGCGGGCGCGAGCGGCCCGGTCCCGGGCCTCTCCGATTTCACCGGGGGCGGCGCCGTCACCCACAAGCTCAACGGGTGCGAACTCACGGTGCGCGTCGCCCGCGTCGAAGACGCCGCCCGCCGGGTCGCCGTCAACCTCCAGGTCATGAGCCTGTCCGGCACGATGGACGGGCGCTCCTTCCCCTACATCGAAGAGTTGCTGAACAAGACGATGGACCAGGGAAGCTACCATTTCGTGGTGAACTGTCAGCGCCTGGAGTACATGTCGAGCGCGGCCATGGGCGTGCTGATCGCCGTCGCCCGCCGTTCGCGCGAGATGCGCGGCGACGTCCGCCTCTCCTCGCTCCTGCCCAAGGTCAAGTCGATCATCGACATGCTCGGGTTTTCGACGTACATCAAGGTCTACGACTCCGAAGCGGCGGCGATCGATTCGTACCGCGCCGGCGGCGCCTCGCCCTCCGAGTAGGGGCCGGCCACGTCGCGGCGCGGGCGGTATCGGGCACCTGCCCGATTCCGTCCGGTCTCAGGGCATCTAGGAAGGACCCTCATGTTCCGGCCCCGCCGCACCGGGTGCCCGCTCGCCGCCGGCCGCGGCGCCTGGGTCCTGGTCCTCGCGCTGGCCGCACTTTGCCCCCCCACCCCCCTCGACGCCGCCCCTCCCGCCGACTCCCTCGAACCGGCCCGCCCCCGGGGCGCGCGCCGGATCGCGCTGGCGATCGGCGCCCCGCTCGAGCTCGACCCGCTCCTCCCCTTCGCCTTCCTCGGCCCGGCGCAGGACGTCGTGCTCCGCGCGCCCGCGCCGGCCACGCTCCCGGCCCGCACCGCCGAAATGATCGCGGCCCTGGCCGCGCTCACCGGCACGGATCCGGACCTCTTGCGCCTGGCCGGCCGCGACCTCGACCTCGCCCTGCGCGGCTGGACCGCCATCGCCCTCGCCGCCCCCGAATCCCCGCGCTCGCCGTTCTTCGCCGATCTCGCCGCGCGCGCGGAGGTCGGCCCCAACGGCGTCGCCCTCGCCCTCCGCCCCGACTTCCGCGTCCTCGGCGAGCGCCGTCAGGTCACGCCCTGGGACAAACAGCAGACGCGCCGGGGCGAATACCCCTCCACCCTCTACGAGGCCGGCGCGAGCTGGACCTTTCTCAAGGACTTCCAGCTCGAAAGCCGCTGGGGCGCCGAAATCGACACCGACAACACCGACTTCGTGGGTACCACGTCCGTCGGGTTGAAGTTTTAAAGGAGACCGGGATGGACGCCCGTGAAAAAGAGATCGCCTTCCTCGAAGCCGAGATTCTGGACTGCGAAAAAAAGTGTGCGAGCGGCATGGCGGAGATCGGCCGCGCCGTGGTCGGGCTCGCGCCCACCGGCGCGACGCACGACGACCTCGCGCGCAACCTGGAGAAGGTCCGCGCCGTGGACACGCGGGCCACGAAGGACCGGGAGGACGTCGACCGCATCAAGAACCGGGTGGACCGCGTCGCCCAGATCCAAAACTCGCTGCGCGAGAATGAGCGCAAGATCGCCGACGCCCAGCGCGATGTCGAGTCGCGGCACGGCGACATCGGCGCGGTCGCCTACGAGGTCTACCGCACCAAGTGCGCCAAGAAGGACGCCTACCGCGACGTCTTCGCCGAGCTGCTCGCGATCGACGAGGAGAAGCAGAAGATCGAGGCGGAGATCAAGGAGCTCGACAGCGCCGCCGCCAACCGGGGGTTCTTCGCGGGCATTTCCGACAAGGCGAAGAGCCTGGCGAAGAAGACCGCGCTCTCGATGAAGGAGATGGGGCGCAAGACGGCGGCGGTCGCGGCCGGCCGCAAGGTCTGCGACTCGGACTTCGACAAGCAGGTCGGCGACGAAGCGCTCACGCGCATGCTCGCGGTGGTGGTGAACAACCGCAAGCTGGCGGGGACGCTGGGCGAGGAGTCGACGGCGCTGCGGGCCGAGCAGACGAAGCTGGAGGAGGACCTGCGCGGGCTCGGGGCGGCGGAAGGCTACGAGAAGCGGGTGCGCGAACTGGAGGCCGACGCGCAGCAGGCGCAGGCCGAGCTGGCGGCGCTCGCCGCGGCGGTCGGCAGCGTGGTGCACGAACAGAAGCTCGACGCCACGCTCGGCAGCGATCAGGTGACAGCCCTATGCAAAGGCGTCAGCGACCTGAAGCGCCAGGTGGGCGACAAGAAGGCGCAGATCGAGCGGTGGAAGGCGCAGATCGAGATGGAGCGGGTGGCGACGGAGATGGACGGGCTGAAGGCGAAGCGCGCCGAGCGCGAGGAGCGCATCCGCGCGCTGACGGGCGAGATTGCGGAGGTCGACAAGGAGCTGGCGACGCTGGCGCAGAAGCACGAGGGGCTGCGCAAGGTGGCGGGGGTCGAGGCGGCGCCCGCGGGGGGTGCGGGCGCGGGCGGCGGAGGCGGCGCGCCGGCGGCCTGATCCGGAACCGCAGAACGACGGGACGACGGAACCACAGAGGCACAGAGACGTGGGTCGGACGTTGCCCGAAACCCAAGCGCAAGTCTGGAGGTGCTTCGATTGGGCGATTGGGTGATTGGGCGATTACGGAAACGTCGCGGTAGCGTTATCCCGCCAAGGCGACCGCCGAAAAGCTTGCCTGAAAAACACGATTTCAGGGATTAGTAGCACAGAGACACAGGTCGGGCGATGCCCGACCTGTGTCTCTGTGGTTTCGTTCAGGTCCCGCAGAATCCGACCTGCCTCCCCTCCTCTGTACCTTGCCCACATCTCGCCGCCGAACACCGGCACCCAGAAGCCCTGACTCTAGCAACGATGCGGGTATTTCAGCACTTCCCGGCTACGGCCACCGTCGTCCTCGTACTCGTACTCGTACTCGTACTCGGATTCCCTGTGCGTTCGAGTACGAGTACGAGTAGGAGATACGAGTACGATCGAGAATATAGGTCGCCCCCGACGGTGTCCAGCAACCCCAGTTGTGGGCAAGGATCAGCCCCTCCCTTTCCCCGCGCCGCGCTCAGGCGGGCTTCGACCCGCCCGGCTTGCCCGACTCCTGCTCCGTCGGCGTCCCCTCCCCCTCGGGCTTGTCGTCCGACATCCCCTTCTTGAACTCGCCGATCCCCATCCCCAGGCTGCGCATCAGGCCCGGGATCTTCTTCGCGCCGAACAGCAGGAGCACGATGAACAGGATGACCAGGAGTTCAGGCATCCCGAAGCTGCCCATGGGCGTCTCCTTCGCGTCTGGTGGCTCGACTCCACGGGGATCCTAGCACCCGGCCGATGGTCGGTAAAGTCATTTCCGGGGCCGGCGCGCGAACAGGCTGGCGTAGGCGAGCGCCGGGTCGGCCTCCTCCGCCCAGGCCAGCAGCTCCCAGTCCGCGAAGGCCGCGCGCAGCTCGCCGGTCCCCAGACAGAAGCCCACGGGAAAGTCGGGACGCCGCCGGTGCTCCGCTTCCGTGAAGGTCTCGAAAAAAAGAGCGCCCCCGGGACGGACGGCGGCGCGCAGCCAGGGGAAGAGCGCCCGTTCCAGGTAGTAGGTGCAGATGACGAAGTCCCACCCGCCCGGCGCGAGGGGCAGGCGGAGCGCATCGGCCTGGATCAGCAGGAGCTCGGGATGCGCGGCGCGCGCGCGGGCGAGCCCGACCTCGCTCACGTCGACGCCGACGACCCGGTGCCCGGCGGCCGCGACCAGGGCGGCGTTGTCGCCGAGCCCGCAGGCGAGCTCCAGCGCGCGCCCGGGCGGGAGCGCCCGCGCCGCCGCGGCCAGTCGCGGGTTGGGCGCGTGCCCGGAGCGAAACGCCGGGTCGCCGTACTTGCGGTTCCAGCGCGCCTGATCCGCCGCGGACGACATCGCGCCTCCCCCTACCGGACAAACCCGAGAAGCAGGTAACCCAGGACCTCGACCAGCTCGCCGACCGCCGCGCCGAGGTCCGGGCCGCGCTCCTCCCCGCCGGATACGGGTCCGGCCGCGCGCCGCGCCGCGGCCCGGGCGACGGCGACCGGCAGCGCGGAAGCGACCAGCAGGACCGGCAGGATGCCCCACCCGATCAGCCCGAGGCCGAGCGCGAGCGGGAGGGCGAGCGCCGCCAGCGCGCCCGCCGGCGCGATCCGCCCGGCGAGCGGCGACCGCGCGTCCGCGGGGCCGAGCCCGGCGTACGAGACCAGCGACCAGCGCGCCAGGGAGGGCACGAGCACCAGCATCGCCGCCCCGCGCGCTTCCGAATGCAGCGCCAGGAGCGCGGTCAGCCCGGCGTACTTCCCCAGGAGCACCAGCGCCGCCGCCGCCGTTCCCGCCACGCCCAGTCCCGCCCGCCCGCCCGCCCCCGCCGGCGCCACCGCCGCCCCGGACGCGCTCTCCCCGCCCCGCCGCCCGCCCGCCCACGCGTCGCACGCGCGCGCCACTTCGCCCAGCGGCCTTGCTCCGGTAATCACCGTACCGACGAGCAGCACCCCGAACGCCAGCGGCCCGACCAGCGCGGCGTCCGACCACCAGCTCCAGGGAAAGAGCACGAGCGCCTGCGCCGCGCCGAGCGCCAGTCCGACCAGGGGGAAAAGCGGCAGGCTCGCCGCGAGGTCCGCGTCCACGCTCCCCGGCGCGCCGCCCCCGCCGCCCCCGCCGCCCCCGGCCGCGTCCGCGCGGTTGCCGGCAGCTCCGAGCGGGACGGCGCCGCGGCCGAAGATCGTGAGGTAGCGGGCGGCGCTGCGCAAGCGCCCGCGAAGTCGGCGCGCGCCCAGGAGAATACCGGAGGCTGCCGCCGCGGCTGGTTCGCCCATGCGCGTGCGCTTCATCCCCCACACCGGCGTGTCCGTCCCCGCCCGCGGCCCGCTGGAGTCCCCTTACTTCCCGATGCGAATCGCGGACAGGGTCGCGCCGCTCTGGTACAGGCGCTCCCATTCGCGCTGGATCTCTTCCTTCATCGCCCGCTGCGCCACCAGCGTATCGTCGCGCGTCCAGGAGATCGGGATCGCGCGCAGGCGTTCGCCCGGCCGCGGGGTCGGCGGCGGCGCCGGAATCGCCGGCCAGTCGAAGTACGGGTGCATGCAGGGCGCGCTCATCAGGTCCTCGGGGAGGCCGGGCGTGGCCTCGACGACCGGAACGACGACCGGCACTTCCTCGAAGCCGCCCGCCAACGCATCGACCTCGGCGATGGGCACGGCCGTTTCGACCGGGGCGGGCGGGGCCACGGGGGCGGGCGGGGGCGGCGCCGGCGTCGCGGGCGCGAGCGCTTCCGCCGCGGCCGCGTTGGTCGGCTGCATGGGGGTGGAGGGCGAGAGGGGCGACACCGGCGTCGTCGGCGTCATGCCGGTCCCCGGACCCTTGCGCCCGGCG